>JAYTUQ010000139.1:0-2041 GCA_043744455.1 Saprospiraceae bacterium
TTTAAAGTCAAATGGGCTTTTCATATTGTTGACCGTCAAGGTCGTCCTGGCTTAGGCTCACGTGGTGGTGCTGAGTATTTTCCAGAAGACAAAAACTGGGTTTATACGGTGGCGCAATGGTTTCCACGTATGTGCGTCTATTCAGACGTGACAGGTTGGCAGCACAAGCAGTTTTTGGGTTCAGGAGAGTTTACACTCACTTTTGGCAATTATGAAGTGGCTATAACCGTTCCCGCCGACCATATTGTATCTGCAACAGGTGTTTTGCAAAACAGCAAAGATGTATTGACTGCCAATCAGTTAGCACGTTTTGAGAAAGCAAAAACGGCTTTCGATAACCCTGTGATTATCGCTACTGAGGGGGAGGCACGTGAAGCAGAGAAAACAAAATCAACGGCTAAAAAAACGTGGATTTTCAAGGCGGACAATGTGCGCGACTTCGCTTTTGCCACTTCGCGCAAGTTTATTTGGGATGCCATGGCAGTGAAACAAGAGGACGGCACAACCCCTTTGGCGATGTCTTACTATCCAAAAGAAGGCAATCCTTTGTGGGAAAAATACTCGACTAAATCGGTGGCACATACCTTGAAGTGGTATTCACAATATACTTTCCCTTATCCATATCCCGTAGCGATTTCGGTACATACAGACCAAATTGGTATGGAATATCCGATGATATGTTTCAACGGTGGTCGTCCTGAAAAAGACGGAACATATTCAGAGAGAACAAAATACGGTTTAATTTCTGTTGTTATACATGAAGTTGGTCATAATTATTTCCCAATGATTGTCAATTCCGATGAGCGTCAATGGACATGGATGGATGAGGGTTTGAACTCATTTATGCAATACCTTGCAGAGCAACAATGGGAGCGCGATTATCCGAGTCGTCGTGGACCTGCAGCTAATTTGACAGATTATATGCGTGGTGATGGCGGCAAATTAGAGCCCATTATGACCAATTCAGAATCACTACGTCAATTTGGCAACAATGCCTACGGTAAACCTGCAACAGCACTGAATATATTGAGAGAGACGGTTATGGGACGTGAATTGTTCGATTTTGCTTTCAAAACCTACTCGCGCCGTTGGATGTTCAAACATCCAATGCCCGCAGATTTGTTCCGCACGATGGAAGATGCGTCGGGCGTTGACCTCGACTGGTTCTGGCGCGGCTGGTTCTATACGACTGATAATGTAGATATTGCGATTGATAATGTTAAGACTTATCGTATCAATTCAAAAAATCCTGATGTTGAAATGGCGGCTCGTAAGTCAGAAGACAAAAACGCGCCTCGTAACATCACAAGCATCGTCAATGAAAAAGCAATCGCCAAAACGCAAGACGAAATTGACCCCAGCATCCGTGATATTTATACGGGCGATGAATTGGACTATCAGACAACGATTTTGGATAAAGAAGAATACCAAAAGTATGCGGCTTCATTGAACAAAGATGAAAAAGCAGTATTAGAATCGGGTATGAATTTCCATGAAATTACTTTTGAAATGAAAGGAGCGTTGTTATCGCCTATTTGCGTTGAGTTGCAATATACCGATGGTACAAAGGAATATTTTAAGATTCCTGCCGAAATATGGCGTTTGGGCGACCGAAAAGTGACAAAAGTGTTCAAATCACCTAAAGAATTGAAGCAAGTCGTTCTCGATCCAATGCTCGAAACATGTGATGTGAATGAAGAAAACAATTATTTTCCGCCAAAACCGCAAATATCACGTTTTGAAATTTTCAAAGGTGGTCAACGCCAATTTGGTAGTGGTGAAAACCCTATGCAAAAGTTGAAACGGGCAAAAGACCGTGAGAAGCAAACTGGTGGAGGAAATTAAACCTTTAGAAAATTTGAAATTTACTGAGGGGTATGAAATTCCCTAAAAAGCAAAGGCGATAAGATTTACTAAAGGGTCTTATCGCCTTTCTTTTTATCATATAATAGCTTAAAAACTAAGCTTGAAAGATAACTTTTCGATAAATCTTTGACAAAGCAAATGAATGACTCAAAACCCGAATTTTTTGAGTCATATC
>JAYTUQ010000140.1:0-2041 GCA_043744455.1 Saprospiraceae bacterium
TGCAGCTAATCATCGTCAAATATTTGATTAACTAATGTTTCATTTTTTTTGAGGGGCGGTTTGTGTACTACAGATTTTCGTTTTTTGAAGGGATATAATTTGTAGTTTAGTTTTTCAAATAGATCTTTCAACTCTTGATTTGGCAGACTACTTTTTTGCACTATTACAAGATCGTCATTTGCATTTTTTGCTTTGATGGTAACCAATTTTTGGGTTTGTGCTATTCGTTTTATTTCACGCCAATCATAATTTATTCCTTCTGACTTTAACTGATACCGAACGGTGTTTACTAGCCAGTAAGCCAGTATTCCTAAATGCAAATGGGCTTTGGTGGCGTTATCGTTTTTGTGATAAATTGGGCGTAAATCAAGCTCGGTTTTGAGGGTGCGAAAACTGTTTTCGATTTCTCGGATAGAGTTATAAATAGTCCAAATTAATTCTTCGCTTTCGTTTTGCAAACTTGTCCTGATAAAATATTCACCGCTCGTTTTGTTGCTGTTTGCTATTTTAGTGCAAGTAATTTTTGTGGCTATATTTTTATCATTTGTTTGCGTTTCTATTTTGTAACACTTGGCTGCTTTGGGATATTTTTCTACAGCCCTTCCTATTCGTTGATTGATTTTGTCGGCTTGTTTAGTTCTATGTTTGTGAGTTATTGCTTTTTGAATAATGTTTATTTTTTCCAAAAATCGTTCTTCAAATTGTTGCTGCATTGCATTTTCTTTCAACGCTTTTTTAGGACTTTGTATTTTCAAAATATAGTCGCTATGCTTTTCGGATAGCACTTTTTCTAATTGTAATTCTTGCTTATCTTTTGTTTTAATTTTTATAACAGGCTTGCTATTATCAACCGTGTAATCTTTTATTTTGGCTCTTGATACGCATACATAATCGTAATTTTTTGATTTAAGAATGGCGAGATTTTCTTCAGTTGCAATGCCTGCATCTATCACCACGATTGCTTTTTGCTCGTTGCTGGTTTTTATTCGAAGTTCATCTATTATCAATGGAAGTGATTGGCTATCTGCCATATTTCCTTCAAAAATATTGGAGTATTTGATAAACCCTTCTATGTTTACAACCAACGCCAACACTACTATTTTGGCATCATTTCGCTTCTCTTTGCTTCTTCCAAATTGAGCTATTTTACTGTTTCTTTTTTGTCCTTCAAAATAGGTATTGGTCAAATCGTACAAAATAATTTTGTCTTTAAGATCAAAAAGTTCGTTGGTTTTGTGGGTCAAATGTTGCTCTATAATATCCTTGCTATCGTAGATCCGAAGGGCACTTTGATAGAGTTTGTCTTTGGTTAATTTTTCTATTGGGTAATTTGTGATTTCACATAATGCTGAATTTTCTTTCAATATTCTAGCACTTTTATATTCTGAAAATGGATATACCGCTCTGCTTATTATTTGTGTGTTGGCTAGCTGGATAGCTTCTTCTTCCCATCCCATTTGTTGCAATTTTTCTCCAATTCCTAATTGCTGTATCGCTTGATAGCAAAGCCATTCAGCTCCTAATTCTTTGGCTTCTGTTACTTGCACTGTTTCTTCTTGCCACAGTTTGCTTCTTTTTTCTTGGGCTACTTCGGGGAGGTCTATTTTTTTCTTATCAATGAGCTGATGCCAGTACTTTTCTACATAGCCACTTATCTTTTCTTCGGGCTCAAATAGACTTTGTTTCCCCTCACTGCGTAGCGTTAGCAAAGTTTGTATTTGCACTTTTTCTTCTGCACTTAATTCTGGCAAAAAGCCTATGTTCAATAATGTTCGGTGGCATATTCGGTCATCAATAGTACGATAGCTTTCTACCAACCGATAATAACCACAAGGCTCTTTCGTTTCAGGATGAGTTCGTATAATGACTTTGAAATACACATTGCAAAAGTTCAAAAAAATCCAACTCGAAAATCAAAAAGTTGTGTACTACAACGCCCCTTCAACCTAGAATCAATACTTTCAGCCGATTTTTATCGCTTTTACTATGCTTTTTAACAGTTTTTGTCTCAAATTTTACTTATGACCTGCAACTTGGGTTA
>JAYTUQ010000141.1:0-2039 GCA_043744455.1 Saprospiraceae bacterium
TTGACCAATTTTTGGAAGACTTTCCCACTGTATCTAAAGAACAAGCTATCGCATTATTAGAATGGGCTAATAAACTTTTAAATACAAAAAATTTAGACCAACTTTATGAGGTTGTTGCTTGATGAAAATCTCCCAAAACGGCTCAAACTAGATTTCCCTGAACATGAAATTTATACTGTTCGAGACAAAAATTGGAATGGAATTGAAAATGGCGAACTCCTGGGACTATTAATTAAAAATAATTTTGATGTCCTTTTAACTTTTGACAAAAATTTACAGCATCAACAAAATTTTCAAAAATATTCTATTGCCGTTTTTGTCCTATCTGCAAAAATCAATAGCTATGAGGAGTTGACAAAGCTGACTCCTGTGGTTAAAGAACATTTAAATAAAAAACTATTGCCCTTTGGAGTAGTTGTCATTCAGTTAACATAAAGTATGCGCCCAACAAGCGGTTTGCCGCAATTTGGGCTTGACCTGGTAAGGTCAACATTTTTTATCTATTGTACTTCAGCTTTGGGGTTGAGCGTTCATTAATTCGCTTTACGGTTTCGGGGAAATTTTCGTTCCTTTACTGTGGTTCGGCACCGGGCGGAAGGAATTCTTATTCCCAAACTGCGGCAAGCCGCGACCGTTATGCGTCATTCCCCATTTTTTGCACGAACAAAAATAATTTCTCTTGCTAACGGACGTTACAGACACACCATTGATTAAATTTGATACGGCTCTATGCAAGGCCGACTTAAGCATTGGTGGTTCAAAACCCCGAGCGTCATTCTGGTTGAAGTGTAATGCTAAAAATTTATTTTTAGTAGTTGATAATTTCATTGGTGCTCCGCCAGTCGGCGGAAGCCCGTTCAGAATAATTTCAAAATACGAGTACACTTCCTTAGAGCCATTTTTATTCACTTCTAAATCATTTAAAAATGACAAAGAAAAAAATGGAACTTGACATTATCAATTCCAATTGTGCAGGTATTGATATTGGAAGTAAATCGCACTACGTTGCAGTAGGACAAGCACTCGAAGATGTAAAGGAATTTGGTGTGTACGCCGATGATTTAACTGCCATTTGTCTGCACTTAAAAGACTATGGCATTACTTCGGTAGCCATGGAAAGTACCGGAAATTATTGGCAAAATTTGTATGTAGAACTTGAGCGGCATGGAATGGAAGTAACACTATGCAATGGCAAATTTACAAAACATGCCAAAGGCAAAAAGACGGATGTAAAAGACTGTCGCTGGATACAGAAGCTACATGCTTTAGGATTATTGACCAGTAGTTTTTTACCCGACCAAACCACCGAAGAATTGCGTACTTTTTGCAGGCAAAGAAACAATATGATTGACCTTGCTGCACAAGCTTCACACAAAATGCAAAAGTATCTGAGGCTCTTAAATTTCAGGTTAGATGTAGTAGTAAAGGATATTTGCGGACTTACTGGGCTTAGTATTATTGCAGATATTTGCAAAGGTAATCTTGACCCGGTTACTCTTGCTAAACACAGAAATGGAAACTGCAAAAAATCGGAAGAAGAAATTGCAAAAGTATTGAAAGGAAATAACAGAACCGATTTTTTATTTGGATTGAAACAAGAATATGAATTTTATCTGTTTTATCAAAAACAAATTGAAAGTTGCGATAAACAAATCAACTCTTTTCTAAAGCAGCAAATAAATACCGCCCCTCAAAAAAAAATTAAAAACTGGCGGTAAAAAACATAAACGCATCAACAAAAATGCACTCAAAGGAATAGACCTTAACCAGGCATCGTATCAATATTTTGGAGGGGTTGATTTAATGGCTATTGAAGGCTTGAGTCATGCAACAGTGCTCTCCATTATGAGTGAAGTGGGCCCAGATGGTTTTGAAAAATTTAAAACTGCAAAAGAATTTACAAGTTGGTTGCGGCTGGCTCCAAATAATAAAATAAGTGGCGGAAAAATACTCAGCAGCAAAACACCCAAAGGAAGCAACCGGTTAAAAATTGCGCTGCGACATGCAGCAAATGCAATCGGAAATTTAAAAGATACACA
>JAYTUQ010000142.1:0-7779 GCA_043744455.1 Saprospiraceae bacterium
AGTATGTCGGTTTGCTTTGCATCTTTTTTCATCAACTAAATGTATGCAACCTTCATACTCTTTTTTCATATTATAACTTTTTACTGTACAGTAGTTTAGAAAACTCTTAAAAAAATCATTTACCAAATCAATTGATTTACCTTTGGAAATAGGTTTTATTAGCTCATCCGCTAACAATTTAGCCAATCGCGTTTTCCCTGTACCAGGAGGTCCTTGAAGGATAATTTGATGTTTGTATTTTAAGATTTCGATTTTATCTTCAATCATTTGTTGATTTATAATTTTATTAAAATTATTTACTATCAATTTGTCATATTCACCATGTGCCTTGTGAAATTGCTTCCCCTGCCCACCGTATATACCAAAATCTATTTTAACATCGTCACTAAAATAATAGGGATGAATTTTTAAAGCGAGAATATTTTCAAATTTATTTTCTAAGTTAGTATCAATGTCTTTTAGATTCACTACTTCAGTAGCTTTTCCAATAGCTACAATCTTTTGTCCATCCGTAACGGCTATTAAATCATTTGGTTTGACTGCCTGTAAGTAATTTCTTACTTCTTGACCAGCAAATGCAATTTGATATTTTTTAAAAATAGTCAATACATTCACATCCCCCCAATTAGAACCAATTCTCCAAACTGTCATATTTTATTATTTTAAAGAAGAAAATAAATTTTTAACATGATTTTACCTAAACGAAAAGGAGACTCTATTCTGAAATTAGCCCCTTGCCACTTTGTTTTGTAAACATACGTTTAATTATTTTACAAATATGTTTATTTATACATTTATTTTAAAATAACAAAACAAAATGACTACGTACCCTTAAAAACAACTTTTTACTGAGGGGGTACATTTTCAAAACATTTCCATTTCAAAAAACCCATCAAATAAAAATTTTAACTTTGTCAACGAGTTTTATCTTCATTCCTTCATTTTAAAATAGAAAAAGCACATGACAACTGTATTAAAAGTGCATTTAGCAGATACCTCGAATATAAATTCATTTGAAGAATTACTCAATCGCAAATATGGCGATAAGGGCACACCCAAACGCGATGAATTTCATGCAAAATCAAAAGTATTTTATATCTGTGAAATGCTGAAAGAGGAGTGTAAAAAAGCTAATATGACGCAAACGCAATTAGCTGAAATTACTGAAATGAAAAAAGAAGTCATTTCACGTATAGAGAACGGCAAAGTAGATGTGCAACTTTCTACGTTTCTTAAAATTATTCAAGGTTTGGGGTTGCAAATGAAATTAGTACCTACACATTAAACAAACATTTTCGTTTGATAACAAAAAAGCACCGCCTACTGAGGGGGTGCTTTTTTGTTTAAAATACTATTCTCTTATGACTAAATTCTTATCTCTTAAAACAGAAAACCAATTGACTAATTCAGATGAACGAAAAGACTTTCAGATGCAAAAGCCAAACAAGCCAAAATCGCAGGACGTGTGATATGCGGGTAGGCTTCAAGTAAGTCGTCAATAGTATCACCATTTGACAATTTTTCTAAAATCAAATCAACCGCAATACGTGTGCCTTTGATAGCGGGTTTACCACAAACAACACCGACGGTTGCCGTTATATACTCTTGCCATTTTAAATCTTCCATTTTCTCTTTATTTTTCTACAAAAATACATTTTTTTGATAAAAAGTAATAATTTCTGACGAAAAGCACCGCTTTACTGAAGGGGTATTTATCAAACCTCCGCCCTCAAAACCTCCAACGGCGATTCATTCACCACTTTTCGCGTACTCACCAGCCCGATGATGACGACCAATGCCGTTATACTGAGGGGGGTCGCGAGCAGCGGCAACCAATCAATTTTAAAGGGAATTTTGAAAACGAATTTGGCTAAACCATAACCGGCTATCAAAGATAAACCGATACCTGTCAAAGTGGCTAAACTACCGAGCCATAAATATTCTAAACCATTGATAGTCAATATCGTGCGGCGACTTGCGCCTATTGTTCGCAACAAAACGGATTCGCGAACGCGTTGGTATTTTGACAAATAAACGGAACTGATTAAGACCATCAAACCCGTTAAAATGCTAAACAATGCCATGAAACGAATGACAAAAGAGATTTTTGATAACACTTCGTCCACCGTTTTGAGTATCTGTGTTAAGTCCACAACCGACACATTGGGGTAATTTTTGACCAATTTCTGTTGGAATTTTGCCGATTGTTCCGCCGATTCAACACGGGTAATCACGACATCAAATTGCGGTGCTTGTTCCAAAATACCTGTTGGGAACAAAATGAGGAAATTGGTTTGTACGCGGTTAAAATCCACTTGCCGCAACCCTGTAATCGTTGTATTTATCAAAGCACCTTGCACATTAAAAGTGATTTTTGAACCGACTGTTGCCCGCATATCTCTCGCAATATTATCCGCAACCGTAATACCAACCGTTCCGTCAGCCATTCTGCCTTTAGGTGGTAAAGTACCTTGGACAAGTTTTTCGGAAGCAATGAGCGTATCACGATAAGTGACACGCCATTCACGTTCGTAAATGAATTTTGGAATCGGGTTTGTCGTGTCTTTCAAATATTGAACACGCGGCAAACCGTTGAGTTCCTCCAAACGAATGGTGACGATTTGCACTTTTTGAATAATCGGCATCTTGGTATCAATGACGAGTTGAGCCACTGAATCACGTTGTTGGGGCTGAATATCAAACATAATCATATTCGGTTGATTGCCCGAACCCGCAAAAGAGATTTGACTGATAAGCAGTTGTTGCACTAAAAAAAGCGTCGAAATCAACATTGTTCCTAAACCAATACTCACCATCAAAGTCAATGTTTGGTTTTTTGGACGGTGCAAATTGGCGATACTTTGCCGGGTGGCATAAGAGAGACCCCTCAGTATGCGACGGCTCAAAAGCCAAATCAACCCTTTTGCAACGGCTGCCAACAAACCAAATGCCGTGCCGATACCTGCAATAAAAATCAAACTGCTTTTAATGCTACGTGTTTGTAAATAAGTAAAACCAAAGATAAAAACAGCAATTAAGGCAAAAATAACCCATCGTAAAGGGTCTCGACCCGATTCTGCTTCTTCAAAACCGCTTCGCAATGTACGCAACGGTGATGTTTTGCGAATCGTCAACAAAGGCAATAAGGCGAACAAAATAGATACGCCCAAACCTGTAATAATGCCTTGGAAAATGGCTGTTACTGAGGGGTCGGCAGAAACGTTTTCGATAGGTAAAAAATCTTTCAAAACAATAGGTAAAAAACTTTGGATTAATGTGCCGATGACGGCACCTAACACTGCACCGCCTAAGCCCATGACGGCAATTTGAGTCAAATAAATCAAAAAGGCTTGTTTGCCGCTTGCACCCAACGTCCGCAAAATTGCCACGGTTGGCAATTTGTCTTTAACATAAATATTAACCGC
Organism: Saprospiraceae bacterium; assembly: GCA_043744455.1. GTDB lineage: Bacteria > Bacteroidota > Bacteroidia > Chitinophagales > Saprospiraceae > JAAFJT01. The sequence goes on from JAYTUQ010000142.1 coordinate 3,426, forward strand.
TGAAGCCACGCCGATACAGCCTAAAAGCAAGGCAATAAACCCCACAAGATTCAAAAAATCCGCCATTTGATTGAACGAATTACCTGTTGAACGCTTGCGGTCATTGATATTTTCGATGCTGAATTTGGCTTCTGCCAGTTGTGGTTTGATACTTTTTGTCAAGCCGTCATAATCTTTATTTTTGTCCAATTTGAAAAAATACTGGTATTGAACACGGCTGCCGCGCACCAATAAATTGGCAGAATCCACTGCCGCTAAGGGCAAATACACTGAGGGGGCAACGGCGGATTGCAAACCCAATCGACCAGGTGCAGACAAAACGATGCCTGCAATTTGGTAAGTTGTCTCCCCTATTTTTACAGAATCGCCCGTTTTTAAATCAAACTGAAATTGTAAAGTATTGTCAATCAATGCCTTTTTATCATTTTGAAAAGTGGCAGCAGCCGAAGCGGGTTCTGTTTTCAACTCGCCATAAAAAGGATATTTGCCTTCTTGGGCTTTGACTTGCACAGGTCGCGTCCCTTCTTTTTGTGGAAAATAAGCCATTGACAGAAACGACACCAAGCGGGATCGCTCACCACCGATGCTGTCCATGATGTGGCGTACTGAGGGCGGCGGCGGATTAAGCCCATCAATTGCCAAGTCCGCACCGAGCAGTTCGCGTGCTTGTCCATTGATGTCTTTTTGCAGGTTTTCGCTAAAAGAATTGATGGCAACAAGTGCCGCAATACCAATGATAATGCTTGAAACGAAAAGTAACAAACGACCACGCTGACGGCGGCTATCGCGCCAAGCGAGTTTTAGTATGGTAGAATAATGAATCACAGATTTTTATGGATTTTTATGATTTTACAGATTGTATAAGGTCTTAAAACACAAAAAGCAGCCGTTCGGTTGTGGCTGCTCTTTGGGTTGACGAATTGTTGCGGTAAATATTGGGCAAAATACTGAGGGGTTATATTTTATAGCCTTTTTTCTCAATCAACTTTTCTAAATTAATCGAATGACCATTTAACAATTCAAACTCGCGTGACCAATCACGCAAAATCCAATCTTGATTGGGTTCTGCAAGCAACACTTTTTTACTATTTGTAAAAACCCAAATGATGCGCTCGACACCGAAATCAAAAAGCGTTTTGTTCTTTTTGTCAATATATTCAATATCTCTCATATCCTCCAATTCGATTTTCACATCCACTTCAATCACCATTTTGGGCGCAACGTTGAAATAATGCGTATCAAATTGATACTGTCGCGCATCTTCTGCATCGTATAAGATGATATCAGATGATAAATTATTGCCCAATGACATATGCAAACCGATTTCATTGGTTACTATCTCATACTCGTTTTCGTCCGTATGTGCGTAAAGATACCTTAGTAAAATAGAAATAATAATTCCTTGCAAGCTGCTACAACCTATAATTTCCTCAATAGTTTTAGTTTGGTTTAAGACATCCCGGTAGCCACGACGGTAGAGTTTACGCCCGTTCAATTCCTCATAGATGAGGTTTTTAGGTATGTATAGCACTTTTGTTTCTTGTAAGATGTCGGAAGCAGTCATATTGGATTTATTTTTAACAAAGATTGTTGAAATTAACGAATCCCTAAAAGCGTTTCTGCCGAAATATTTAGATGCACACTAAGTGCTTTTATCATTTTAATAGATAGTTGCCGCTTACCATTTAATACTTCAGAAACACGATTTTCACCTCCAAAATAAATAGCGACATCTTTTTGATTCAAATTAAGTTGCTCCATACGTTCTTTTATCGCATCTATAGGTTTTGGTTTAGCCATTGGAAAATGTTTTTTCTCATACTCACAAGCTAAAATAGCAACTGCTTCGAGTATATCCAACGCTTTTTTGCGTTCGATGGGGTCTTTAATCAAATCAGCATCAACCAATTTATCAATTATATCGCTTGCCACATCAAATTCTTCTTGATTTGTGATAGGTTTTATTTTTATTTCTGATAAATTCATATTTTAATTTTTAAATATTTTCAATGTTTTTTATTTTATCATATTCTTTATGCGTACCTACAAAACGTACAAAAACAAATTGCTTTTCATATTCAAATTTGGCAGTAAGTCCGTACTTGTTTTTTGTAATATTAAATACAATTCGCCCATTTTTAACGGCATCTGCATTTTTGAAATGATTAATAACGTCATTAGGTCTTTGAAATGATGTATTTTCAATCACATCATACCAAAACTCCAACGAAGGTTTAGCATCTGGATAAATCTCCCAAAATTTTCTCAATGTGCCTCGTGTGAAGATTCTCATAGTGATACAAAGTTAATGAATAATTCCCAATAAGGGAAGTTGTTTGAATTTTTATTTTTAAACCGAAAATCATTTGTAGATTTTGAACAAAGATAAAGTCATTACATAAATAACAAAACAAAAGGCATTGACCACCTAAATAATTAGTAATCAATGCCTTGTATTTTATTGAAATTATTAAAATAAATCTAAAACTTAGAATCATCCACGGAATCCAACCAAGCTGAAATCTCACCGATGACGGACTCCACACAACCATCTTCAAACGGCGAACGCAAATTTGCCAATTCGACCAATTTCAAAAACGACATTGAGCCGCCTGCTTTGCAAAGTTTGACATAATCTGCCCAAGCTGCTTTGTGATCTTCACAGTCTTTTTTCCAAAATTGAAAAGCACAAATTTGCGCCAATGTGTAGTCAATATAGTAAAAAGGTGTTGTAAAAATATGGCTTTGCTTTTGCCAAAAGCCGCCATTTTCAAGGAAAGGAATGCCGTCGTAATTGCGTTGCGGCATATATTTTTGCTCAATTTCGCGCCATTTTTGATTTCTTACTGAGGGGGTCACATCAGGATTTTCATAGACAAAATGCTGAAATTCATCAACAGCAACGCCATAAGGGAGAAACTGTAAGGCTGCGCTTAAGTGTGCGAAACGATATTTTTCGGTGTCTTCGCCAAAAAATAATTCCATCCAGGGCCATGTGAAAAACTCCATGCTCATCGAATGGATTTCACAAGCTTCGTAAGTGGGCCAATGGTATTCGGCGATGCCCATATTGCGGCTCGAAAAGACTTGAAAAGCATGACCTGCTTCGTGGGTCAACACGTCAATATCGCCGCTTGTTCCATTAAAATTTGAAAAGATATAAGGGGCGCGATACTTACCGACATAGGTACAATAACCGCCCGTTGCTTTGCCGTCTTTGGCTTCCAAATCCATGAGTTCGTTCGAGCGCATGAATTGGAAAAACTTGTCGGTATCTCTTGACAGTTCAGCATACATTTTATCGGCACCCCTCAGTATATCGTCGGGTGTGCCTTGCGGTTTGGGATTTCCTGATGGAAATTTAAACTCTTCGTCATAAAATTTCAAATCATTGATTTTCAGACGGTTGCGCTGTCTTTCATAGAGTTTTTGAGAAATGGGAACGATAAATTTTTCGATTTGCTTCCTAAAATTAGCGATCATATCAGCGTTGTAATCAGAACGCACCATGCGCGCATAGCCCAACTCAATGAAGTTTTTATAGCCCAACTCAACCGCTATGCGATGTCGTGTTTGTACTGATTCATGATAAATGCGCTCAACTTCTGGAGCATGATTGGCAAAAAACTGCCATTTAGCCACTACCGCAGCTTTACGCATCTCGCGGTTTTCGTTAATTTCAAGGGGTTGAATGGAGGATAAATTGTATGTTTTGCCTTGAAAATCAATTTGAGCCGAAGCCTTGATTTTGACATACTCACTTGCCAATTTATTCTCTTCTTGTAAAGACGTCAAAATGCTGGGTTGAAATGTCTTGATTTGAAGATCTGCTATATTGAATAGCTGTGCGCCCCACTGTTTTTCTAATTCAGGACGGAAACAATGAACGATGAGTTTTTTATAAAATTCAGTGATTAAAGCTTCAAAAACGGGTGAATTTTCATCAAAAAACTGGTTTTCTATATCATAAAAAGAGTCACGTGTATCAATTGTATGCCTAATTTGTCCAATAGTTGCCGTTGATGTAAAGTCGCGGCGTAAATTGTTAATCTTCTTTAACACCTCACTTGCCTCTTCAAAAGATTCCGCCATATCAAATTCCGCAATACGTTTTTCGAGAGTCTTCGTCATGCGCTTCAAGTTGGGTCTTTTATACGGATATTCTGTAAACTTCATGTGTTTTTCTTTTTATAATATAATAAATGTACATTTTCCAAAATGCGAAGTTACAATTTTAGGATTTGAGTTTTGATATAAATTAAGGCTCTTTGACAATTTTAGCGGTAATTTTGTAAAATGGAAAAAGAGCTATATGAACAAATGATAAATCTCCTTCATCTAAAAGTAGATAGAT
>JAYTUQ010000143.1:0-2024 GCA_043744455.1 Saprospiraceae bacterium
AAAATTTTCAACACAATCATTAAAAATTTATTGTTAAATCAAAACTCAAACTCGTTGAATTATGAGTAAACCAACAGCTACGGCTAAAAAACAAGACTCTGCCCCTAAAGGCTCAGTATCAGACAGCGCATGGTTCGCGCCAGCGGTTATTATCGGTTCATTAATTGTTGCGGAAGTTGTATTCGCCACAGTTTTTGGGTCTCCTTCAAATTTTGAAGGTGGCGACCCAGTGCGTGGGCATCCTATTGGAGGCAACATTTTAGGAACCATCTATAAAGGGGGCGTTATCGTACCTTTATTGATGACATTATTTTTGTGCGTTGTCATTTTCTCAATCGAACGTTATTTGACATTGAGTGCAGCACAAGGAAAAGGTTCATTGCCAGAATTTTTGAAACGTGTAAAAGCAGCACTCGAAGGCAACAATGTTGATGGTGCTATTGCAGAATGTGACAAACAACGTGGTTCAGTAGCGAATGTTGTTCGCAGTGGTTTGGTAAAGTACAAAGAAATGTCAAGTGCGACGGATATGGATCGCGACCAAAAAGTAGCTTCTATTCAGCAAGAGATTGAAGAATCAACTGCTCTTGAAATGCCTATTTTAGAGCGCAACATGCCTATTCTTTCTACGATTGGTTCAATCGGAACATTGGTTGCTCTTTTGGGTACAGTTATCGGTATGATTAAGGCATTCTCAGCACTCGCAAGTTCAGGAGCTCCTGATGCGGTTGCGTTGTCTACGGGTATCTCTGAAGCCTTGATTAACACGGCACTAGGTATCGGTACTTCAGCATTTGCCATCGTTCTTTATAACTTCTTCACTACGAAGATTGATGGTTTAAGCTATCGTATTGATGAGGCAGCGTTTTCAATGACTCAATCTTTCGTTTCTCACAACAAGTAATTTGTATGGATTAATTAAATTTACAATTAATCGCGAAAGAAAAATTGATTTATTAACAAACAAAAAGGAACGACATGCCAAAGATTAAAATGAAAAGGCAAAGTATTGTAAATGATATGACCGCCATGTGCGACGTAGCATTTCTACTTTTGACCTTTTTTATCTTGACGACTAAGTTTCGACCGAACGAAGCTGTACAAGTGGATATTCCTGCATCAACGGCTCAAATTCCGTTGCCTGAGAGTAATATTCTCATGATAACAGTCGGCAAAGTTGGTGACTCAAAAGATGACAGAATCTTTTTTGGGATTGATGACCAACTTACACGTGTTAAGTTATTGGACGAGTTGGCTTCAAAGTATAACTTTACGGTTGATGGCGAAATGCAAAAGCGTTTCAAGCTGCTCGATCAGTTTGGTGTACCGCTTGATCAATTGCCACAGCTTTTGAAAATGCCGCCTGAGGAATTAGCTAATTTTAAGCAGCCTGGTTTGATATGCAATCCAGAAGCTAAATTGATGTTAGGACAAGTAGGTTCTGATACGGCTAAGAATCAATTGGGTGAATTAATCATTATGGCTCGTACCATCAACCCAGAGTTGCGTATTGCTATCAAAGCTGACAAAAGTGCTGAATATGGTCGTATTGATGATGTTATCGAAACGTTGCGGAAAACAAATTCCAATCGTTTCAACCTCATCACATCTGCTAAAGGGAGCGGTACAGCTCCAGCAGAATAATTAAATAACAATTAAAAACCCATTCTTCAAATGGCTCAAATAAATACCGGGAAGAAAGGTGCTCCGTTCGTAGATATGACACCGATGGTGGATTTGGGTTTCCTACTCATCACTTTCTTTATGTTGGCAACAACTTTTAGTAAGCCGAAAACGATGGAAATCATTAAGCCCGCTAAAGAGGACCCTAACGAGAAGGCACCTAAGGTGAATAAAAACCGTGTATTGAGTATTCTTCTTGGCGAAAGAGATAAAGTTTATTTCTATCAAGTCGCAGCAGAAGACATTGCAAGTGGGCAGCCACTTCAAGTTGACTCATCCGATTTTTCGGTAAACGGAGTTCGGGCTGTCATCAAAAGTCGTCAAAATGATGTTTTAAAAGC
>JAYTUQ010000144.1:0-7762 GCA_043744455.1 Saprospiraceae bacterium
GGGGGCATCAATTAATTGATTTTAAAAGATTTATAGGCATAAAATTTGATATTTATAACATTGTCTGTTTTAATTGAATGTTTTTTGTTTGCTTGAATCCTCGCAAGTTTTTCCGTTGTTACATATTTTAAATCATTATTTTTTTTATACATTTACATCGCAAACGATTGCACTCATTTCCAATTACTAAAATATTTATTTCATTTCTAAAATGCTTAATTTCATTCATTATGAAAAGAATTTTCACAAAAAACTCAATTTTGATTATTTGTTTTTTAGCCTTGCTTGCGGGTGGCACAAACTATATCTGGCAAAAGACAGCTATTGATTCACCACAAACAGATGTAAGTAATCAATAAGTTGTCGCGCCAATAATGCAAAAAAATGCACCTAACCAAACGACATTACCCGAGCACAAAGGCTCATCAAGCATGGTAATGGCTTCTAAATCAAACAAAGCAAAACCTAAAATCCTTTCTAAATTAAACACAAAAGAGCCTTCCAACGATGAATTGGCTTACGAAGAAGCCAAAGAAGCCAAAGAAGCTGCTGAAAGAAAATCCGTCGAAGGGCGTTGGGCGGCTGAATTTGAGATGATTAAAGACCCAAAAACGGGTCAAATTCCGAAAGGTATTCACCAAAAAGAAGTCAATCAAGCGAAAAAAACACGGGCTTTTCAACTCCCTGCTGAATTAGGCGAGGACGGTGTAACGTTGCGGACTTTACCTACAATTGACATTACAGTACGCGGACCCAATAATTACGGTGGGCGTACACGAGCCATTGCTTTTGATAAACGTAATACGCAGATTATTATAGCGGGTGGCGTTTCGTCAGGTGTTTTTAGGTCAACCAATGGTGGTACAACATGGACACGTGCGACACGTGCGGGATTGGTTCACGGTGTTACGGCAATTGCCCAAGACCCACGCACAGGTCAAGAAGATACGTGGTATTTTGGCACAGGCGAAAACGGCAGCAGTGCAGGCGGCACGGGCGCAAGCTACTTGGGCAACGGTATCTGGAAATCAACAGATAATGGCGTGACTTGGACAGCTTTGCCCAGCACACAAGGCAATCTCTATGCCTTTGACCTTGATTTTGATAATATTAGCCGCATTCTCGTTGACCCAAACAATGGGGCAGTAATCGTCACAGCAGGTGAATCTATCAGACGCTCGGCAGATGGTGGTGCTACATGGACGGCTGTTTTGGGAGATGGCACTTCGGGTAATCCTTGTGACCTTATTTATAATGCAGCTGGCAATGTTTTTTATGCGGGTATCAATGGTACAACGACTGGTACAGGCACGGCGGCAGGTGTTTATCGCATGGACGCAAATTAGAACACCTACTCAATTGGAGGCGGGTGGCGTCAAGCGCATTGTTTTAGCCAATGTGGCGGCAACAACTAATATTTTAGCTTTTTATGAAACAACAAACGCCATTACTTGTACAGGGGGCGGCACAAGCAACGCTGGTTTGCAATTGTATAATGCAACAGCAATGACTTGGACCGACCATACTCAAAAAATAGGTGTTTGTGCGGGTGGAGCTTCCAATCCAAAAGTTATCAATTTTCAAGGCGGATATAATATGTGTATCGCCACAAAACCTGATGATGCCAATATGGTCTATTTAGGTGGTGTTGAAATATACAGTGATGTACGACAGAACCCGTAATGCTAATGCCATTGCCACAACGGCGATTGGCGATGTGACCACAGGTTGGGAAGAAATAACGGGTGTTGCAGCAACTTTATCGGGCAATGTCAGTGCTTTGAGTGTGTCGCGCAATACGAACTATAGCAATGCCGCTTATTCGGCTTCTAATACCAATCGTAAGATGTATATTGGTACAAATGATGGCAAATTATACCGTCTGGAAGACCCTGCTTTTTGTGCGATAGCATCCGTACCGACTTTGATTACGCCAACGGGCGCAACGGGCTTTGTAAGTGATGTGGCGGTCAATCCTTATGATGATAAAGAAGTCATGGTGACGTATTCCAATTATAGTGCGCCAAGTGTTTGGCATACAACAGATGCAAGCGTCGCTTCTCCTACATGGAACAATGTTGAAGGTCCGGGCGGTAGTGCAGTTGAACTGGGGTCGGCACGTTCGGCGATGATTGTTCGAGCAGGTTCTACACCTGTTTATGTTGTGGGTACATCAACAGGGTTGTATGGTACAACAACTTTGAGTGGCGCAACGACAGTTTGGGAAAGAATCGGTACTAATGAAATTGCTTTCTCCCCCTCAGTATCTATGCGTTTGAGAGCCAGCGATAACAAAATGGTTTTAGGGACACATGGCAACGGTTTGTTTATGTTGGGTTTCCCTGCTACGGTGTTGCCACTTGATTTATTGTCTTTTGCGGCAGCTAAAAACAAGGCAAATGTTCAACTCAAATGGGTTTCAGCCAACGAAACCGGCTTTAGCCATTACAATGTTCAAAAATCGGACGATGGCAAGTATTTCTCTCTTTTGACAACTGTAAAGGCAACAGGTTCAGGGGCTTATCAAACCGTTGATGACAAACCTTTTGCAGGACAAAACTATTACCGACTGGAAATGGTGGACGTAGATGGCAAAAGACGTTTTTCAAAAGTCATGAACGTGACTTTCGATACAAAAGTCAACTTGGTTTCAGTTTATCCAAACCCTGCTAAAACGTCAACGGTGACATTAGATTTGACGTTGAACAACGAAATAAGAATGTTGCCAATAATGAAACGCTTAGAGTAATGCGTTTTATTAAGCAATAAGACAATCATTATTTTCTATAAAAAAACTGCTCATTCAAGTCAATGAATGAGCAGTTTTTTTTTGTATTTAAATGATTATAAACCAGAAAGTTTTTTATCAACTTTTTATTTCATTATTCTGATTTTTTTTATTATTTAAAACATTTTATATCTTTGTGTTCCCCTTCATAAATCAAATGAATCCTTTTATCTCATCTATTCAAATCTTTTAAAAATAATGGAAAAAGTACAAATCACCGTAGCGGTAACCGTCAATGCACCCATGGAAAAGGTGTGGCAAGCGATTTTAAAAAATTTTAAAAAATATGTTGAAAATAAATAAGCCATGTAATAAAATAGTGACCGATTTCATTTTGCACTAAGGAACATAATTCATCATCAAAATATTAATCAATACTAAACAATGGAAAATCAATACATTACACCATTTTTATGGTTCAATGACAAGGCGGAAGAAGCTGCTCATTTCTATATATCTGTCTTTGATAACTCAAAAATAAAAAGCATTAATCGTATGCCCGATGGCAAGGTTTTGACGCTTAGTTTTGAACTCGAAGGACAAGCATTTGGTGCACTCAATGGCGGTCCGATGTTTACTTTTAATCCTTCTATTTCTTTTTTTGTCATCTGTGAAACCGCCGAAGAAGTAGATGCGACTTGGCATAAACTCACAGAAGGCGGTCAAGTGATTATGGCTCTCGACACCTATCCTTGGAGTGGTAAATACGGATGGAGTTCTGACCGTTTTGGTGTGTCGTGGCAAGTCATGTTGGGAAAAGTGGCTGATTATGGGCAGCGTGATGCCTCATGCTTTTGCTTTCAACGAAGCCATCTCTTTTGTTATCAATAGCGAAACACAAGCGGATATTGACCACTTTTGGCAAAAAATGACTAAGGGGAGTGGTAAAGAAAGTCAATGCGCTTGGTTGAAAGATAAATACGGCGTGTCGTGGCAAGTTGTACCACCGATTTTGATGAAATTAATGGGCGATAAAGATACCGCAAAAGCACAACGCGTGATGCAAGCCATGATGCAAATGAAACGAAACAACATTCAAAATCAGCTAAAAAGCGCACAAAATGAGCCTTTACATCACGCAACTTATCTACAAAAAATCTTTATAAAATCTTTATAAAATCTTTACACCCTTTGCCTTCATCTTTACTTTGTCTTTACAAATTAGTACCCATCTTTGCAGCATAAACAATCAAAGAAATGGGCAACCAACTGCGAATCAGACATTATTTTTACAGCATTCTCATCGTTTTGAGCGTAGCGGCTCTCTGTTACCCTTTCGCAGAATGGATTGGCTATCATTCAGTTGCATTGATATTGCTGCTCACTATCTCTATTTTGGCGATGCGTTTTAGCCTCTACCCTGTTTTAGTGGCAGCAATTTTGAGCGCATTGATTTGGGATTTTTTCTTTATTCCACCTTATTTTACGCTCACGATAGGTAGCCAAGAAGATGGTTTACTATTTATTATGTATTTCGTCGTTGCCTTGTTAAGTGGTATTTTCAACTACAAACTCCGCCAATTTGAGCTGATTACACGCCAAAAAGAAGAACGTGAGACCTCCATAAAGCTTTACAACACTCTTTTCGATTCGCTGTCGCATGAACTCCGAACGCCCATTTCAACAATTTTGGGTGCAACTGATGTTTTACAAGAAAACGAGGATAAGTTGTCAAAACGAGACAAACAAGAACTGACTTCAGAGATTACAAGTGCCGCTTTGCGTTTGAACAATCAACTCGAAAATCTACTCAATACCTCACGTTTAGAGTCGGGTTTCATTAAACCTAATTTTGAGTGGTGTGATGTTAATGAATTGATTTACAATACCTTAAACAAGCTTCAAAAAAAACTATCCCACCATGAAACGCTGATTGATATTGACGACAACCTACCTTTGGTCAAATTTGACTTCGGCTTGATGGAACAAGTATTGACCAATCTCATTAATAATGCCGTTAATTATACGCCTGAACTAACGTTGATTACCATAAGAGCTTATGTGATAAAAGAAGAAAAAACAGCAGGATATGATACGGAAAAACAAGATTATTCTAGTCAAAATACGATGTCTTATACTTTAAAAATAGAAATTTCAGACAATGGCAACGGCATACCAGCCGATGAAATAGCCGCTGTTTTTACCAAATTTTACCGTTTAGACAATACGCCTACTGGCGGCACAGGCTTGGGTTTATTCATCGCCAAAGGTTTTGTAGAAGCACAAGGCGGCATCATTAAAGCCTTTAACAAGATAGACGAGGGTGCTTTATTTGTCATTGAATTGCCAACACCCGTTTTACCTCAAACGATTCATCATGAATAAAGAGAGCATTTTAATCATAGACGACGAAGCGGCTATCCGTAAATTATTGAATATTACCTTGCATTCCAACGGCTACAAAGTGTTACAAGCAGCAACGGCAAAGGAAGGCGAAGTCTTTGCAGCCATGCACCAACCTGATTTAATACTGTTAGATTTAGGTTTACCCGACGACGATGGGCAAAATTTGCTCAAAATACTGAGGGGGTGGTTTCAAAAACCCATCATCATTTTGTCTGCACGTCACGCCGAAACAGAAATCATCAAAGCCTTAGACAATGGTGCAAACGACTATTTGGTCAAACCTTTCCGCACAGGTGAATTGTTGGCGCGCATTCGATCGGCTTTTAGATTGACACAAACGCCTAATATTGAACCTATCTTAACTATAAAGAACTTGACGATTGATTTTACTGTTCGAACAGTAAAAAAGAACAATGAACCCATCAAGTTGACAACAACTGAATACGCTTTACTCATGCTTTTGGTCAAAAACGAAGGAAAAGTATTGACGCATGCCTTTATTTTAAGAGAAATTTGGGGTCCTGGCTACATCGAACACAGTGAATATCCGCGTGTTTTCGTCGGGCAATTGCGTAAAAAAATTGAGATAAATCCGAATCAACCCACTTTGATATTGACAGAATCAGGCGTTGGTTATCGGTTTGTGGGTGATTGACTTTTTCAAACATACGAGTCACAGAGAGTGCATAGAAAAGAGCATTTAGGTTAGAATAATAACTATGTGTCCTATTTGGCTATGTGCTAAAAATCTTCTTTTAATAATTAAATTTTAACAATTATGAATGCTAAAAATGGCGTTGCATCTCGCGTAACGGCGGCTTCTCTATTGGTTGCACTCGGCATTATTTATGGCGACATCGGCACAAGTCCTTTGTATGTCTTGAAAGCCATCATCGGCGAACGTGAAATATCTGAATTGTTAGTCTATGGCGGTGTTTCTTGCATCTTTTGGACACTCCTTTTTCAGACCACATTCAAGTATATTATCCTAACATTGATGGCAGACAATCACGGCGAAGGCGGTATTTTTTCGCTATACGCCTTAGTCAAACGCTTCGGCAAGGGCAAATTAGTCATTCCGACCATTTTGGGCGCAACCACTTTGTTGGCAGACGGCATCATCACGCCGCCGATTTCCGTTGCTTCGGCAGTAGAAGGTTTAGAAATTGTCGTACCACATATGCCAACCGTACCCATCGTGATTCTCATTTTATCACTCTTGTTTTTCTTTCAAAGATTCGGAACGCAAAAAGTGGGTAGTACGTTTGGACCTATCATGGTTGTTTGGTTTTCAATGCTTTTTATATTGGGTTTTGTTCAAATATTACATACGCCTGATATTTTAAAAGCCCTAAGTCCATATTATGCCTACGAACTTTTAACCCAATATCCGCGTGGTTTTTGGCTTCTCGGAGCCGTTTTTCTTTGCACAACAGGCGCAGAAGCCTTGTATTCGGACTTAGGACATTGCGGCAAACGCAATATTCGTATCTCTTGGGCATTCGTAAAAACGGGTTTGATGGTCAACTATATTGGGCAAGCAGCTTGGTTGTTACATCAAGGAAAACCGTTATTGGAAGGGCGCAATCCATTTTATGAAATCATGCCGCAATGGTTTTTGCTGCCTGGTGTTATCATTGCAACTGCAGCTACAATTATCGCTTCGCAAGCCTTAATAAGTGGTTCTTATACCTTGATAAATGAGGCCATGAGCCTCAATTTCTGGCCCCGCATTGCTGTTCGGCAACCAACTGATTTGAAAGGGCAAATCTATATCCCCTCAGTAAATAACATCTTGTGGTTCGGTTGTATCCTAATGATTCTCTATTTTCAAACATCGAGCAATATGGAAGCCGCTTATGGTTTTTCGATTACGATAGCCATGCTCATGACCACGATTTTGCTAACCTACTTCTTGATTTACGTTAAAAAATGGAATATTCTGTGGGTTTCCGCACTCTTAGCGATGTTTTCAGTCATTGAACTCTCGTTTTTCATTGCCAATGTCGCTAAGATCAAAGAAAGATGGATGTTCTTATTTTTTGAAATATTCATTTTCGGGGTAATGTATGTCTGGTATTATGCTCGTAAAATCAATAATAGTTTTGTAAATTTCATAGATTTGAAACGATGCACGACCCTATTGCAAGACTTGAGCGAGGACGATATAATTCCAAAATTTTCGACTCATTTGATATATCTTACAAAAGCAAATAATAAGCTGCAAATAGAGGAAAAAATTATTAAGTCCATTTTTTCAAAAAAGCCAAAACGGGCTGATGTCTATTGGTTTTTGCACATAAATCGTACCGACGAGCCTTATACTTTAAACTATGAAGTCGCTGAACTTTTAGATGATAAGGTCATTAGAATAGATATAAACATCGGTTTTCGCATTCAAACCCGGGTCGAATTGTACTTCAAAAAAATCGTTCAAGATTTGGTCGCCAACAAAGAACTCAATCTGCACATTCGTCCTGACGGCTCAACGCGCTACAATCCTGAACCCGATTTCAAATTTGTGGTGATCGAAAAATTCCTGTCTGTTGAAAATGAATTTGCCCTACGTGATGGCATTTTACTCAATGGCTATTTTTTCCTCAAGCACATCGGTCAATCTGATGAAAA
>JAYTUQ010000145.1:0-2021 GCA_043744455.1 Saprospiraceae bacterium
TACATAGACACATCTGTTTTCGGAGGTTACTTTGACGAGGAGTTCTCAGAACACACTATTCCGCTTTTTGAAAGAATTAAAAACGGAGAGTTTGTTTTGCTCTATTCGACAGTTACACAAGACGAACTTGAAAACGCACCAGAGAAAGTAAAAGACCTGGTAAAAAGTCTTAAAGCAGAATTTACAGAGTTTATTGAAACAACAGAAGAAGCGGTTAACTTGGCGACGGGGGTATATTAATGAGAAAGTTGTTGGGCAAACCAGTTTTGCTGACTGCTTACACATTGCTTTGGCTACAATTAACAGAGCAGATTTTTTAGTAAGTTGGAACTTCAAACACATTGTAAACATTGAGCGAATAATGGGTTACAATTCAATCAATATTAAAAACGGTTACAAACAATTAGAAATACGATCACCAAGAGAATTTGAAAAATATGAAGACGACTGAAAAATCTTTTGACGCTGTAAAATTTATGCGTCAACAACGAGACAATTTAAGTAACAAGTTAGCCAAGATGACGAAAGAAGAAATTTTGGAATACTTTGAGAAACGTAAGGCACAGACTTCAATAAAGCCCTGTGCATAACACCGTATTGCCACAACATTATTTTTAGACTCTTTTTGTTTTTATATTTCAGTAAAAATTGGGCTGCGGCAATGCTAAATGTTGCTGCCATTAGTGAGTAAAGATTCGAACAAATAATTAAGACAAACGGGGTAAGCCGAAAACCGTTTAGAGTAGGCAATTATAAAAAGTAAAATAAATATGGAACACAACGAAAATCATCCAACACCTGAAAACATCATGAAAATCGGGACAGGATTTTGGGCATCTAAAATTCTTTTGTCAGCTGTGAAATTTCAAATCTTTACAACCCTTGCCGAAAAAAAATCAATGTCGGCTAAGGATATTAAAACTCATTTAGGTTTAAAATGCACCGACCGTAATGTATATGATTATTTAGATGCGCTTACAACTTTTGGTTTCCTCAACCGCCAAGGTTTGCTGGAAACAGCAAGGTATTCAAACCACAACGACACCGATTTTTTCCTAGACAAAAACAAACCAACTTATGTAGGAGGCATGTTAGAAATGCTTAACAATCGTCTTTATAATTTCTGGGGAAATTTAGAAGATGGCCTCCTTACAGGACTGCCCCAAAACGAGGCAAAAAGCGGAGGAGATTTATTTGAAGCGCTCTATTCCGATGCCGATAGATTGAAAGAATTTGTTCATGCTATGAGCGGTATCCAAATGGGGAACTTTATGGCGTTTGCACAAGCGTTTGATTTCTCTAAATATAAAACATTGATTGATGTTGGAGGTTCTGGCGCATTACTTTCGCTAATGGTTGCAAAACATCAAGCACATATGACTTGTGTTTCGTGGGATTTACCCGCAGTTGCACCCATCGCAAACGAAAACATTCAAAATTTGCAATTACAAAACAAAGTTAAGACTGCCAATGGTGATTTCTTTAAGGACGCATTTCCACAAGCCGACATTGTAGTGATGGGCAATATTTTGCACGATTGGGATGAAGAAACAAAACTAATGTTAATGAAAAAAGCATACGATGCTTTGCCAAGGGGTGGAGCATTTGTCGCCATTGAAGGTATTATTGATGACGAAAGAAATAAGAATGTTTTTGGAATGATGATGAGTATAAATATGCTTATTGAGACAGGAAAAGGTTTTGACTATACCTTTGCCGACTTTAATAAATGGGCTAAAGAAGTTGGCTTTACATCAACTAAAATAATTCAATTGGCCGGACCATCAAGTGCAGCAATCGCTTTCAAATAAAACTTCCGCTAACAGCGGTGACCGTTGCATAACTCTTTTCAAAAAAAACAAATCTCGCTTTTGAGCACTTTAATAGTCGCTTTAGCTTTGATTCGCTAATGGTTCTTTACGGACTTACATACAATTGTGAAAAATGCAGCTTCGCTATATGAATAATAATGAAGCCCAAAAAAAAGGATTCATTGATTTTTGACAGCGGCGGGCTCATTG
>JAYTUQ010000146.1:0-2013 GCA_043744455.1 Saprospiraceae bacterium
CTGTAAAAAGATTCACCTTTAATATGACTAATTTTGAACACTTTAGAGCAAGATGTTTTGCGTTCAAAAATTAGTTGCCGCTAAAATTGTCACAGAGCCCACAATATTAATGGCGGCTGCCAACAGCAGCGGCTTTTTGAGGTTTTCTTGTAAATCTACAGCATTGTCATAGCTGCCAAATAAAAGACTACTGTGTAATCGCTCAATAACAACTTTACACAGTGCTGAATCTTGAATCAACAACGCGAGAGTTTGGGTTTTATCGCGTTCAAAAGCAGCTTTTCTTTCTTCATTTTTAGAATCAATGAGTGCTTCTGGCTTGGGTTTCGGTGTGTTTTTAGCAGTTTTCAACTTCTTTTCTAATTTTTCTTCTTCAGCATCTGTAAAGCCTTTGCGCACCGCTTCCACAAAAAAGCCTGCTGCTTTGCCTTTGATTTTACCTGCTGCCAAAGCCCTTTCTGTCACCCGCATTGCCCGTGCTAAGTCGTTTGGGCTGTGTTTTTGGGCTAAATCCTCTATCACCTTTTCAGAAACGTTGAATTTTTCAAGAATTATAACCGATTCAGGAGACAATTGGCTTGTGGAATGGGCAACCACAGGCATTTGAACGGCTGTTTTCTCAAAATTCCCCACCTCAGTATTTTCTCCCTTTTTGGGCCCTTTTTCGAGTTTTTTAACAGCACCATCTTCATTTGCAGCAATGTGGAACAAAATTTTTGCCACCTTATTCCCTTGTTTTATCTCCTCATATGAGAATTTAATATCCGTTCCTGCTTCCAATTTCCGTTGTGCTTCGTCCAATACTTTAATCCGAAAATTAGCGTACAATTTATATTTGTCCCCGACACCCAACATTTCTTTCAACTCGATGAGTTCAAATTGTGGGTCGCGCCGCCGCCTATCGTAATAAGATTTCAGCAATTGATAAAGCCGCGTTATCGTTCCAGAATGCAAAAATTTGTAATTACGAATATCGAATTTCGTGAAATCACGCTTCAATTCCAATAAAAAAGGCTTTAACCGTGGGTGAAAAGACAACGAAATATACGCATTTTCAGAGCGATTCACCTTCAAAGCCCGTTCCACACCTGTTACCAAATAGGTGTCTAAGACCCGCTCCTCCCCTAGTTCATTTTTTATTTGAACTGTAATTTCTCTTTTGCGCAATTTGGTTGCCGCTTCCAATATCCGATCATACAATTGCCCACTTTTTTCGACTTCTGCAAGGCTGATAAGGTCTTTTATATATATGCGATATTCCGTAAAATCAGTATCATTTGGGTCAATAAGTGTACACATACGCCCAAAAATCATCATTTCCCAGAAAGAAATGGTGTCTTTATACTTCGCTTGAATGAAGTCATTGGACTGCACAAATATATTATCAGAACTGCCCAAATGTATGATTTGCTTGTCTTTATCCATGATGATTTTTAGGCTTTCAAAGTATTACTTTTGCTGCTAAGGTAGTAATAAATTTATTTTATTTATCTCTTCTCTTTAAAATCTATTTTTTGCTTCTTTGTCTGTGTATTTCGAGTAATTTCAACTAAAAGGCAGTGATGTTTTAGTAATAGCATCAGTGATGTTTTGGTAATAATAGCAGTGATGTTTTAGTAATAGAGCAGTGATGTTTTAGTAATAGCATCAGTGATGTTTTAGTAATAGCATCAGTGATGTTTTAGTAATAGAGTAGTGATGTTTTAGTAATAGAGTAGTGATGTTTTAGTAATAGAGTAGTGATGTTTTAGTAATAGCATGGTGACGGTTTAGTAATAGCATAGCCTGTAAGTCATTGATTTACAGGCTATATTATTACTTTGCAAAAATGCCTAAACATTAAAACATGTAAACTTTTAAAAAAACAAACAATGTCGGTTTTAAAAAAAAAGTTGAATTTTAAAATGTCAGATTTAGTAACTATCCAGCCGCCACAGGCATATTGACCATTGCCTTGACAGCATGGAAAACAGATTGCCCATTTTTGACAGCGGTATCAATAATGGAACGAAT
>JAYTUQ010000147.1:0-1981 GCA_043744455.1 Saprospiraceae bacterium
CGGCTCGCTATCAGCTTCGGTTGTGGGCAGGACAAGCATCGTTAAACTTTTGTTTGTTAGCTTTTACTTTTATATCTTTATTCATCAGCGGTTGGGGGCAGACACAGCAATGAATTCCCTGCCTGCAGCAATACCCAATCGTTGGCAGTAATGCGGAAGCACCCTAAAACTTTAAGCAGTAAAAAGACGACTGACTATTTATGAGTGATTTTTATATTCAAGAATTCGACTTGCGAAAACTTAGAAACAAATTTGACGAACGAGTATTTGCAATCCCACAAATTCAAAGAAGCTACGTTTGGAAAAAGGACAGTATTTGCAAACTGATGGATAGTATATTTAACAACTTTCCTATTGGCATTGCCTTAGTTTGGGAGACAAGGACGAGCAAGGCATTTGAAATAAGACCTAATGCTAAAACCATAATTCCGCAGTATAATAAAAATGCTGCAACAGCAGAAGTCATTATTGACGGACAACAACGGCTTTCAACTATTTATGGAGTTCTTAAGGGAATAGAGCCAAGCAAGGACGTAAACTCAAAAATCAACTTTAATGATTTGTATTTTGACACTAACAAAAATGCAGAAAGCAGATTTATATTCAAAAGAAAATTATCAGAGAGCGACAATAATTTAATCAACCTCAAAGAACTCTTAGACACACAACCTTCTGTTTTATCCAAAAGAATTGGGCTTAAAAAATACCAAGCCATCGAAGCAAAGAAATGTTATGATGCGTTTTACAAATACAGGTTCAATATTCTAAAATTTAGCGGATTTGATTTTAACCAAGCAAGAGAAATTTTTATTCGAGTTAATTCTGCCGGTATGCGTTTGAGCCGAGCTGACGAACTTTTTGCTTTAGCTACAACTGTTCATTTAAGAGACCATGTTGAAGACACTAAAAAAGATTTGCAGTTGGGTTTTAACGAAATCTCTGACGATGCAATGCAAAATACAGTAGCATTATATTATGGGGCAAACAAAATTGGTGGTGCAGATTTTAAACGGACACTGAATTCAATCTTAAAACAAAACACAAAAGAAACTGACTTTAGAGCGGAGTGGAAAAAAATTGAAAACGGCTATAAATTATGCGTGGACTTTTTAGCATCGGAGTTCTTAATAAAAAATCTCAAAGAACTTCCAATCTCAAATATGTTTTCAATGCTTTCATTCTTTTTTGCAGTCAATGGAAAAAAAGCAACACCCTATCAGATAAAACAAATAAGAAAATGGTTTTGGCATACCTGCCTAAATAAACGTTACTCAGGCAGCGAGTTTAATAAAAATATTCCCGCCGACATTAAATTGTTTAGGTCGTTAGCAAACGGCAAGCAAGTAAGCTATACGATTGACAAAAAGGTAAATGTTTTTGACTTTATGCGTTCAGACTACAGAGAAAATAGTTCTACAGCCATTGCGTATTATTTAATGTTAAAAAGCAAGACACCTCTTTATTTAATGAGTGGACGACCTATGCTTCTCGACAATGTTTCCTCGATTTCAAATAAAAAGCATAGACACCACATTTTTCCAAAAGCATTGCTCGAAAGTAATGGCTTTAATGACAAATGGATAAACTGCATTATAAATATTTGCTTTTTAGAAGCAGACCAAAATCAATCAATAGGAGCCTCTCTACCAAAAACCTATTTGACCAAGTATGAACATTTAAAGCATTTTAGAAAAGCAATGTCCTCTCATCTTATACCAATATCTAATGACAGCCCAATTTGGAGTAACAAAGTTGCGGACGGCTTCCTTGACTTTATAAATACAAGAGTGAAAATTATTTTGGCAGAAATTCAAAAAATTGCAGGGGCAGAAATATTTGAAAAATTTGATGACTTGAAACGTATTTAGTGACACGAATTGTAAACACTTTCGAAAGCACTACTGCCAACAAAAGTATTGCTGCAATTGGGGCATGACGTTGAAACAATCATCAGCAGTGCATATCCAAGCTTTGGTTTCGG
>JAYTUQ010000148.1:0-7485 GCA_043744455.1 Saprospiraceae bacterium
CAAATCAATTGCCAAAAACCTCAAAATTTTATAGCCATTGCCCCCACAGGAAGCGGTAAAACTGAAGCGGCTTTGTTGTGGGCTTCGCAAAAAGAAGACTTTGAACGCATTTTATATTTATTGCCAACTCGTGTAACAGCAAATGCCATTTGGGAAAGATTGACTGATTATTTTTCAGCAGACCACACCGCTATTGTCCATTCATCAGCCTTATTATATCGTAAAGAATTGATTGACGGTAATGACTATGGCGATTATTTGCTAGATAAAACTTTGTTTAAAAATTGTAGCGTAGCTACTGTTGACCAATGGTTGACGGCAGGTTTTAATCTATCTTTTTGGGAAATTAAAACCTTTCATTTATGCCGTGCGTGGGTCATCATTGACGAAGTGCATTTGTACGCACCTTATACTTTAGGCTTAATATGCGCTTCAATTCAGTATTTGAGAGAAAAATTTGAAACCCGCTTTTTCATTATGTCGGCTACAATGCCTTTGAAACTACGAGACCTTTTAGAAAAATACTTAGGTCAAAGCGGTATTATTGAAGATGCAGAACTGTTAGATGAAGCCCGAAATAAGTTTAGAATTGAGGATAAAACAGTAGATGAATTGTTGCCCGAAATTCGCAAAGCTGTTGAAGAAGACAAAAAGAAAGTCTTACTTGTTGTCAATACTGTTGATGAAGCGATACGGCTTTATAATGAATTTATTGACTTAAAACCTATTTGTTATCATTCTCGCTTCATTGTTAGTGACCGCCGATTGAAGGAAAAAAGCATTTTAGACCTTGAAAAACAGGAAAATACTGAAGGAGTACTTTTGATTGCTACGCAAGTTGTTGAAGTATCGCTTGACGTGGATTATGATATGCTTTTTACAGAAAATGCGCCAATTGATGCCATTATTCAACGGGCAGGTCGTGTTAATCGGAAGCGTAAAAAAACAGATTCAGAAGTTATTGTTTTTCAACATACTGAAATAACCGAAAAACATATTTACGAAGCGCGATTTTTAAATAAGACTTTTGACGTTTTGAAATTACAAAATGGTAATAAATTGAAAGAAAGAGAATTGATAGATTTAGTCGAAACAGTTTATGAAGGTCTTGATATTGAAAATGATAAGAGTTTTTTAGATGGTTTAGGCAAATATGCATCTTTTCAAAAGGAATTGTCATTTATTCAAGATGCTGTTGGTGAAAAACTCGAAAGTACCTTTACACGCGAAGGTTTGGACACGACTCCAATTATACCCATGTGTTTTGAAGAAAAATTACGCAGGGAAAAAGCGACACCTAACCAAAAATCCTATTATCAAGTTAATATTCGTAGAAACCGAGTTAGACAATTCAAATCTGTTAAAGACGATGATGAGTTTGTTTATCTCGATGTAAAATATAGCTACGAAAAAGGTGTTGAATTTAAAACAGGCATAGAAAACTCAGTCAATTGTTAAAACTTTTATCGTATGACCACCACCCTACCCACCCTCACCATATCCTTCCCCGAAATCAAGCTGCGCACGCGCGACAGCCACAAACTGAGGGGGTACTTTGGGAACTTTTTTCAAGAGCACTCTCCCCTACTCCACAACCATTTTGAGGATGGACGGAGTCGGTATCAGTATCCTAAGGTGCAATATAAGGTACTGAATGAAACGCCGTATTTGGTGGGTATTGGGGCGGAAGCGACACGGCTGTTGACGGAATTGTTCTTGAAAATCAATGAGTTGGATATTGATGGGGAGCGTTTTAGGGTGTTTTCTAAAAATATTGAAGCGCGGAATTGGACGATTGGCGTGGGTGATACGCTACAAACTTATCGCTTCGAAACGTTATGGATGGCATTAAATCAGCCCAATCATGCGCTATATCAAAGCTATTCATCTGAGCAACAGGCAGACCAACTGAGGGGTATTGCGACCCAAAATGTGTTGGCATTTTTTGACAATTTCGGTTTGCGTCTGCCGCCAGACGTGCGGGTGATGTTGATGTTGCAAAATATAAAGGAAATGGAAACCAATTTTAAAAACAATCGGATGTTGGCTTTTAAGGGGCAGTTTGTGACCAATGTGCTCCTACCCGATTTTGTGGGGTTGGGGAAATCGGTGGCGAGAGGATTCGGAAGTGTGAGACGTATTTAATTTTAGATGTTGAGCAGTTGCTTGAATTCTTGTGTATCCATAACGGTAACTTTTGGAAAGGCTATAGTTTGTAATGAGCGAAAATCGCGGTCGTGTGTAACGATACAAACAGCATTAGTGTCGAGGACAATTTTCACAATTTATAGGGTGTGCGTAGTTTGGTATTAAGTAGGCGTTCAGCATCGGCATCCGTCCAACCGTTTTTATCCCAGGCAGCATCGGCGGCATCGGTGGCTTTTTTAGCAAAAAACTGAGCCAATAAACGACGTAATTCAAGTAAATCGCTGTCACTGACTTGATGAGCAAAAACTTTTAGGAGTTCATGCTGTACGTTTGTAAAGGGTTGAGATAAGGATTGAGCTGCCATTAATCTTATTTTTTACATAAATTTTGACAAATTTAAGCCCTTTTTTCAATAATTCAAATACATCAAAACTCGATTTTACGAACCATGGAAATAACAGTCAATACTTACGGCGCATATCTGCACGTCAAAGAAGATATGTTCGACATTCGTATCAAAGACCCCGATGCGCCGAATGGGGTGCGGTCGGAACAACGGGCGGCGCATAAAGTCCGTTCCATTATTTTGTCCCAAGGCACGATGTTGAGTACGGCGGCGGTCAAATTAGCCATAAAAAACAATATTGACATTGTTTTTGTGGAGTCCGATGGCTTTCCTTTGGGTCGCGTATGGCATACAAAATTGGGTTCAACGACTAAAATTCGCAAGCGGCAGCTTGAAGCATCGCTGAATACTGAGGGGGTGGTTTGGGTCAAGGCGTGGATTACGCAAAAGGTTGATAATCAATTGGATTTTATCAAAGATTTGAAGAAACATCGGGCGCAACATGCCGATTTTTTGAATGATAAAATCCAACGGTTGGAAGCTTTGATTGTCTCTATTCAGAGTTTAGACGGTAAAATTGTCCCTGAAATCGCTGATGTACTGAGGGGTCTGGAAGGCACTGCTGGACGGCTTTATTTTGAAACATTGAGTTATGTATTGCCAAAAGATTATCAATTTACAGGTCGTTCGTCGCGTCCTGCTCACGATGCGTTCAATGCTTTTTTGAATTATGGTTATGGTTTTTTGTATCGCCGAACGGAAAAAGCCTTAATGATGGCGGGTGTGGACCCTTATATCGGTTTTATGCACCGCGACGATTATAACCAAATGTCTATGGTTTTTGACTTTATTGAGCCTTATCGGGCATGGGCGGATGAGGCGGTGTTTCGGCTTTTTTCTGCCAAAAAAATCAATAAAACGCATACAGAAGAATTCTCAAATGGGATAGGGATAGGTTTGACCAAAGAAGGGAAAGCCTTATTTGCGGAAACTTTTGCGCAGTTTTTAGAAGGTGATGCCATTCGACATAAAAACCGCAACGAAAAACGAGGGAATATTCTCCAACTCGATGCTCATGCGTTTGCCAATGCGTTGATTGGGTGATTTTGCGATAGGGTATTTTAAGAGTAATTTTGGGCGATACTTTTTGATATTTACACATAAATTTATGGAAATGAAAGATGTAAAATTGTTTGAAGAGAAAAAAGTCCGTAGTCATTGGGATACGGAAAAAGAAATATGGTATTTCAGTATTATCGATATTGTCGCAATATTAACGGACAGTCCTAACCCTCGAAATTACTGGAAAGTATTGAAACACAGGCTTTTAAAAGAGGGAAATGAGACGGTTACAAATTGTAACCAACTGAAAATGCAGTCTGCTGATGGAAAATATTATTCAACAGATGTTGCTGATACTGAACAGTTGTTGCGCTTGATTCAGTCTATTCCGTCGCCAAAAGCAGAGCCGTTTAAACAATGGTTGGCAAAAGTCGGCTATGAACGTATGCAAGAAATGGCTGACCCCGAGCAGGGTTTAGACCGTGCAAGAGAAAATTGGCAACGCTTAGGACGCAGCGAAAAATGGATTCAACAACGGATGACGGGGCAGGAAACGCGCAGTAAACTGACTGATTATTGGAAAGAAAGCGGTGTCGAAAAATCGGAAGAATTTGCTCTGTTGACCAATATTATACATCAAGAATGGACAGGTTTGACTGTCAAAAATCATAAAGAGCTGAAGAGCCTTAAATCACAAAACCTGAGAGACCACATGAGCGAGGCGGAACTGATTTTTACTGCCTTAGCAGAACTTTCCACGCGGCAAATTGCCGAAACTGAAGAAGCCAAAGGTGTAAATGAAAATGCTAAAGCAGGAAAAAAAGGGGGTGCTATTGCCAAAGATGCCCGATTAGCTTTGGAAGCTAAAACAGGAAAAAGTGTTGTCACGGGCGATAATTTTTTGCCACCGCCCAAAAATGTAATTGCACCGCCACGAATTGATGCTGGAAAAGACATTCACTAAGAAAATGGTGTATAAACTATTGAAATTCAAATAAATACTGAGGGGTGCTATGTGTTACCTATTTTCAAATATCAACTAAAAAAGTATGATTGCTTGGGTTCTATACGACATCGAAAACGATAAAGCGCGCACCAAAGTCGCTAAAACTTGCAAACAAGCTGGGCTTTATCGAGTTCAATTATCCTGTTTTTTGGGTACATTGGACAAAGCCGAGTTGGACACTTTACAACTTCAAATCGAGGCTTTGATAAATGAAGATATTGACAAAGTGTATATTTTTCCTATGAATAAATCGGAATTGCAGCAATCTATATTGTTGGGTCAAGCCTTTGATAAAAAATTGGTCACGGACGAAATCAAAATGTTATTTCTATGAATTTAACACCATCGCATATCATCGAATATTTGTATTGTCCGCGTTTCACGTTTTATGAATACGTGTTGACGATACCGCAGAATGAGGAAAAAAACTATAAAGTCATGCGGGGACGTGAGTTGCATGACCGCAAATTGGAAGAAAACAAAGACTATTTGCGACGGCGCATTGGGGCGGTCGGTAAGCATCTCGACCAGTATTTGACCAACGATTTACTGAGGGGTCGGGTGGATGAAATTTTGGAACTGGCGGACGGTTCATTGGCACCTTTGGATTATAAATTTGCAGAATGGAACGAACGGGTTTATGAGACATATCAAACACAGTTGTACTGTTATGCTTGGTTAATAGAAGAAAATATGGGTAAACCTGTCAATAAAGGCTATTTGGTTTATACCCGTTCAAAAAATAAATTGGTGGAAGTTGATATTTCAGAAGCCAGCAAAGCGGAAGTCAAAGCCGCCGCAAAAGCCATATTTGACATCATTGACACCAACCGATTTCCGAAAGCGACAAAATATAAACGCCGATGTGACCACTGCACATACCGCAATTTTTGTCCGAAATAAATTAGGTCATATCGTTGCGTTTTGCTACTTTTACAACGGCTACTGAGGGGGTTATTCCGGGTAGCAATTTATTTAAACAATAACAAAAAAGCCTTACAACGATATGATTTTCAATAGTTTATGCTTTCGGAAAAGCCTTAAAAATAAGGCAAAAAGTTCATTGACAAGGCTGATTTTTATAAAAAATACGGCGAGTAAAAATGGTATAAAATATTGTTTTTCAAACAGTTGTGAAGCCTAACGGCTTTCGCAGCATTCCAATTTAGAAGATGGATTGAAACTCTATTGTGCCATCATATAGCCTAAAATAGCGAACCGCTTTCGCAGCATTCCAATTTAGAAGATGGATTGAAACGATGAATTAGAAGGCGAGTTAGAGAATATTTACAACCTTTCGCAGCATTCCAATTTAGAAGATGGATTGAAACATACAATCCGCAAGGGGGAGCGGAGTTAAAAACATTCTTTCGCAGCATTCCAATTTAGAAGATGGATTGAAACAGAGTCGTTGACGGCGAAGTCCTGAATGATTTCAATGCTTTCGCAGCATTCCAATTTAGAAGATGGATTGAAACCTATTGAAGAAACCGATATTGTTCAACTCGTTGAAACTTTCGCAGCATTCCAATTTAGAAGATGGATTGAAACTTCTACGCTGGAACGCTCCCAAACTAATAAGCCCGCCTTTCGCAGCATTCCAATTTAGAAGATGGATTGAAACACTCGCTCACGAGTAATTACAATATTGAAAAACTACTTTCGCAGCATTCCAATTTAGAAGATGGATTGAAACTGCCTTTGTGCATGAATGCGGCGCAAACGATTTCGTCTTTCGCAGCATTCCAATTTAGAAGATGGATTGAAACGTACCCAATTTGGGCTTTCAATAGCTTACCTAATTCTTTCGCAGCATTCCAATTTAGAAGATGGATTGAAACACCAAAACCCGCTAAATATAAAAGCGTCGAAAAATACTTTCGCAGCATTCCAATTTAGAAGATGGATTGAAACAAAATCAAATAGCTGTTTTTGATGTCGCCAAATTGCCTTTCGCAGCATTCCAATTTAGAAGATGGATTGAAACATTTTCGCCACGCTCACACGCTGCGCGCCAACTGCCCTTTCGCAGCATTCCAATTTAGAAGATGGATTGAAACTTGGAATACTGCAATGGGTTGTTGTTGCATATCTGCTTTCGCAGCATTCCAATTTAGAAGATGGATTGAAACTTTTTGCACACTGGAAAAACATGTGTTGGTGTGCTGCCTTTCGCAGCATTCCAATTTAGAAGATGGATTGAAACAGCGTAAGACATGAAATTCACATAAATAATGATGCTCTTTCGCAGCATTCCAATTTAGAAGATGGATTGAAACTACGGAGGCGCATCAGATTATTTGGAAGGCAATGATCTTTCGCAGCATTCCAATTTAGAAGATGGATTGAAACTTGGAATACTGCAATGGGTTGTTGTTGCATATCTGGCTTTCGCAGCATTCCAATTTAGAAGATGGATTGAAACGTTACAAGTGTGCGCGGTCTTCGCTGTTGTATTTGTCTTTCGCAGCATTCCAATTTAGAAGATGGATTGAAACTGCAGCCATATACAGCCGCACCCAATCAAAAAACATCTTTCGCAGCATTCCAATTTAGAAGATGGATTGAAACTCGTCATTGCGAATGACCTCTACCATCCGTTTGCATTCTTTCGCAGCATTCCAATTTAGAAGATGGATTGAAACAATATAAAAAAGGCTTCGCCTACTCGCCTTTTCAGCCTTTCGCAGCATTCCAATTTAGAAGATGGATTGAAACAAATGTGTTGCTTGTGTTGCGTTGCAGATTCCATTCTTTCGCAGCATTCCAATTTAGAAGATGGATTGAAACTCTTAGAGGTATTAACAATTCTAATAACCTTGCTACCTTTCGCAGCATTCCAATTTAGAAGATGGATTGAAACCGGGCTTCGGCGGTGCGAAAGATGAAACGGGCTTCGCTTTCGCAGCATTCCAATTTAGAA
>JAYTUQ010000149.1:0-1952 GCA_043744455.1 Saprospiraceae bacterium
TCATTATTTTGAATACAATTCGACAATCAACTGTTCGTTGAGTTTTTCAGGTATTTGATCACGCTCTGGATAAGCGAGAAATTTACCTTCCAATTTGTCCGCATTCCAGTCGAGCCAAGGTGATTTTTTGATATCTCGATTCACACCAACGCCTTCAAGATTACCATTATTACGTGATTTACCACGAACAGCAATGACATCACCTGGACGGACGAAAGCCGAAGGAACATTATTTATTACACCATTAAGTGTAATGTGTTTGTGAGAAACCAATTGACGTGCACCACGACGAGTCGGAGAGATACCTAAACGGAAGACCACATTATCGAGCCGTGACTCTAATAACTGCAGAAGTACCGTACCAGTAACACCGTGACGTTTTGTTGCTTCATGGAAAGTTTTCCGGAATTGACGCTCTAAAACGCCATAAGTGTATTTCGCTTTTTGCTTTTCCATTAACTGAACACCATAGTCCGACTTTTGCTTGCGCTTACGTGTCTGCCCATGTTGTCCCGGAGGATATTTTTTACGCTCGAATGCCTTATCGTTGCCATAAATTGCTTCACCAAAAGCGCGGGCTTTTTTTGCGATAGGACCAGTATATCTTGCCATTTTCTATTGACTATTAATTGTCTAATGATAATTTTTAAAACTTATTGGTGTGGATAGTGTATTTTTCGATGCTATACTGAGGGGGGTCTGAAAGAACGAAAAAAGCAAACTATTAACCAATTTTATATTATACCCTTCTTTTCTTTGGAGGACGGCATCCGTTGTGCGGCATTGGTGTCATATCACGGATAAAAGTGACTTTAATACCTGCTGCATCAATAGCGCGAATCGCACCTTCACGACCTGAACCAGGACCTTTAACGAAAACTTCGCAGAAACGCATACCTGCATCATAAGCCACTTTAGCGGCATCAGTTGCTGCCACCTGTGCCGCATAAGGTGTATTTTTCTTTGAACCACGGAAACCGCCTTTACCAGCCGTACCCCAAGAGATGACTTGACCTTGTTTGTTGGTCATGGAGACAATGATATTGTTGAAACTGGCGTGGATGTGAGCAGCGCCATCAGGAGTTACCTGTACTACTCTTTTTTTTACTTTTTTAGCCTTACCGCCTTTGGCGGCACCGCCTTTTGCTGCTTTTGCCATTTTGCTTTTCAGCTTTTTTAGTTCTGGTTTTTGACCCGATTTACTGAGGGGTCAATCCTTGAACGTTTTTGAAATGAGAGTTAATCGTTTCCCGTTAATAACCAATGAGTTGTATAAAACCGAGATTACGAACGATAAACCTGAGATTACTTACCAACTTTTTTCTTGTTAGCGACAGTCTTACGACGACCTTTACGAGTCCGTGCGTTGGTACGTGTACGTTGACCGCGTAAAGGCAAACCTTTACGGTGACGCAATCCACGATAGCAAGCAATATCCATCAAACGTTTAATGCTGAGTTGTACTTCAGAACGAAGTTCGCCTTCGACTTTGTACTCATCGTTGACAATGCGTGAAATCATTTTGATGTTGTCGTCCGTCCATTCACTGACTTTAGTATCTTCACTGACACCAGCTTTGACAAGAACTTCAGTTGCTGATGAGCGACCAATGCCGTAAATGTACGTCAAACCGATAACGCCGCGCTTATTTCTTGGTAAGTCTATACCTGCAATACGAGCCATTTTAAATAACTGATTTTTAGATAATTGATTTTAAAATGTAGCTGTTTAAATCTCCATTTTGAAATCGTAAAAATTTATCCTTGACGTTGTTTGTACTTCGGATTTTTTTTGTTGATGACATACAATTTGCCCTTACGACGAACAATTTTGCAGTCAGCAGAACGCTTTTTGATAGAAGGTCTGACTTTCATGACGAGACAATTGATTATTGTTAATTGACTATTTATTCTCTATTTGTAACGATAACAGATACGACCTCGTGTCAAATC
>JAYTUQ010000150.1:0-27511 GCA_043744455.1 Saprospiraceae bacterium
AATGACTATTGGCAAATTAGCTGATGTCTCCTTGCTTTTTAAATTCTGTTAAAAGTAGCAGTTAATTTTTATTAGCCAAATTTTTACAGTAGAAAAATATTATTTTTTTAACAACAAAGAGATAAAATTTTGATTTTAAGAACAAAGGCAGAGTAATAAAATAATATTTTATGTGTTTGTTGAAATAATAATTTTTCAAAAAAAATTGGGTTTTGCGCTTTCAAATGAAGCACAAAACCCAGAAGGCGATTTACCCGTAAAAATAACGATTGTGGTAATTTTCTGCGTCTGATAACGCAGAGAAATCAAAGAACGATAAATATAAATACGTTCGGGAAAGGTATCTTGTAATTGGTCTTGCACCTCGAGGTGTACATAAACATTATAAAAACAAAGCTAAACACTTTATTCATAAAAAAGAAAAAACCTTAAAAACCGCTTTATAAAACGTTCTAAAACATAAAAAAAAAGTATATTTTTACACATAATTGAATACTATTGAACGCTATTGAACAATCATGCAACTACATGTCCTTAAAGATAAACTTAGAAATCAACTTGCCGACGGGCAGACCCCCTCAGTATTATCCTATCTGATGACGGTTCTTTCTGAAGATTCTGATTATTTTAATGGTGTATATATTCAAAATGCTAATTTAAAAATGCTTGAAAATCAAGAAATTAATGGCGTTATCTCTTCCGTTGATTTCAAAGTTGAACAAGCCAAGCTCACTCAAGCCATCCTCAATTTAATCGAGAACCTGAAGGAAGATGATTTAAAAAAAATTAATATTACACAACTCGAAAAAGAGATTACCGCCTTAAAACTTTCACCGCTTGGCAAAATAAAACTCGTGGATTGTGACCGTGATGTGCCTTATTCCGATTTTAGAAAAGCATATAAAAATATCCTCAAATCGCCTTATCAATTCTATTTTCTTACGGCACAGGCATCTGACCAACCTGCTCATTTTGCTGAACGGGTCATTTATGAAATCATCGGTAACACCTTAAAAGGCAGCGATCAAGCCATCAATTTCCCCCGCAGAATATGTAAAGTGACGGCTGTGGAACGGGTTGATTTTCCTGAATTACCTTTCGACGATTTTGGTGATTTGAGCGACAATCAAATGCTTTTTCGCACGCATTTTGCCGAACGTATGAAGCGATTTAACCTCGATGGCACGCCTATTGAGGACTTCGTATCCGCCAATGCCATGCGGTTGCCTTATCGTTTTTTTGCATTTTTATTCCGCATTGATTTTGACCAATGGGGCTGGACACATGATTTGACAGCTTATGTGGCGTGGATTATCCAAACTTTCAAGGCAAATCCATCAAATGAGCCTTTGATGACTTTCCAATTTGTCTTTATCATCAGTTCCGCTAAGACAAATGTGAATGACAATGCTGATATAAAAATGGGCATTGAGGAATTACTGAGGGGGACAAATGATGTCAACAACCAACCCGCCGTTTGGCTCAAAAACTTTTTGCCTGTGCCCCATATTGACTTGACACAATGGTTTTTGAAACTAACCAATGACCAATTTCAACCGCAAATTAGACGGGTAATAGCCGAAGCGACAACAGGGTTAGAACAAACCGACCCACTCAATATGTCAGATTTAGAAGAACTTTTTTTAACTATTTTTAATGTTTCACAAAGAATATAACTCAATGAAAATCAATATCTACGGCAATGGTGAGACGGGCAAATTAGAGCCTTTTATCGCCAACGAAAACCTTAATAATCCATCGCTTTACTTCCCTTCTGAAGGTTTGAAGGCGGCAGTCAATGTCTCCCTTGCACTTGGTCAACCGTTGCTATTGACAGGTGAACCAGGGACAGGTAAAACGCAATTGGCTTATCACGTCGCTCATTTTTTTGGCTTGCGCGAACCTTTGGTTTTTAATGCCCAAACGACTTCGACGGCGACGGATTTGTTCTATCGGTACGATGCGTTGGCACATTTTCAATTCAGTCAAAATGCCAAAATTGACCCCCTCAGTATTACGCCTGAAATGCGGCTCGATATGGTGCGCCCTTTTGTCTACTTCAATGCTTTGGGTGAAGCTATTAAAGAAAAAAAACGTGTTGTCGTCCTCATTGATGAGATAGATAAAGCACCACGCGATTTTCCAAATGACTTATTGTGGGCTATTGAAAAGTTGAGTTTCAAAGTGCCTGAATTCAATAATACGGAATATAAAAGTGAAGCTACGGTGCGCCCAATTATCATATTGACATCCAATTCAGAGAAAAACCTGCCTGATGCGTTTCTTCGTCGTGTTATCTATTTTCACATAGATTTTCCTGAAAAAGCGGAATTAGTACGCATTATGACCCTAAAAACGGGTATTCCAATCGATAAAGCGACGGCTCTTGTTACCTATTTTCAAAAAACACGCGACCTCGGTTTGAAGAAAAAACCAGCTACGGCAGAGATGCTCGCTTGGGCAGTTTTGCTCACGTCTATTGGCTTCCCTGTTGACAAATTAGGCGGCAAATTGTCTTCTGATGAAAAGGTACAGTTGGACACATCGTATTCAGTTTTGGCTAAAACACAAGAAGATTTGAAGGCTTTGAAAGCATTATAATCGCATAATGACGACGTAGTTTTGAACACTGGAGTTGTTATTCTTAACTAATTTATGAAAAATCCGAACACATATACCTTCCTCAACGCTTTACTCTCGGCTTGGAAAGCAAAGGGTCAGCCTGCCGGTATTGATGCTTATCTGCGGATAACGCAACTGGTCGAAGCGTTGCCCGATGAAACGGATTTTGCAGAATTGAAAACACTGATTGCCCCGATTATCGTCACATCACCACAGCAACAAACCGATTTTTATGAGATTTTTGATAAGGTTTTAAACAATTTTGCCCCCCTACCCCCCTCAGTTGCTTCGTCCCTCGCAATGACAGAGCCCATTTGGTGGAAAAAAACATTAAAATGGATAGTTTTGGCAGTGTTGGCATTTATCCTAGCTTGGTTGGTTTGGCAATTCACTAAACCCACACCCACCGTTGTTAAAACGGAAACAATCAAACCATTTTTTAATGTCATAGTTGACCTAAAACGCGATGCCGCAGGACGTTCTTTGTCTATAAATGAAAGCCTAAAATTGATTGACTCCAATTTAGTCATTCAATCCATGTCCGATATTTCTACGACAAAAACGCACCCATTTGCTTCAATTAAAGTTGATTCTGCTCAAAAAACGCTGATTTATAAGCCTATTGCCGTTGGCAACGATACCTTTGGCATAACTATTTGTTTAACAAACGGGTCTTGCGATACATTCAATTACATTTTTGAAGTTCAAGAAAATGTAGAAAACGCAGCCATTGTATCAAGCGACTCTTTAGCAACAAAAGCCTACAATCATCAACCCAATATTTCAACATTAATACCCAAAGTCAAAACAAAACTGTCGTTCCGAAATGCCTATATGTCGGCTTGGAAATGGGCGATAATGTTCCTTATTGCCGTATTTTTAAGAGCCATTTATCATATTTTAAAGGTAAGAGAAGAGCAAAAACAGGCAGAAAAAGAAGGCGCGCAAGATGCGGCAAACCTCGAACGCAAACCCAATACGACTGCCCCGTTTATTTGGCAAATACGCATAGATGGCGCAGAAAAAGTGAATTTTGATGCCATTTTTGCGCGTTTTACACAACAATTGAGACGACGTTCTGAAATTGAACACCTCATCTTTGATGCCAAACGAACGATAAAAGCGACCATTGAAAAGGGTGGTTTAGCCACTTTCCGTTATCGTCAACCGACTCGGGCGGACGAATATTTGTTCCTCATTGATGTGCATAATGCCAATGACCACCGTGCCCAGGTTTTTGATTTGCTCTACCGCACGCTTGCACACAGCGAAGTGCTTATTGAACGGTATTTTTATGATGGCGACGTCCGTTTGTGTTGGAACGAAACGCATCGGCAAGGCGTTCGACTCAATGAATTGGCCCATCGGTTGGGCACTTCGCGGTTGGTGGTGGTCGGTACGGCGGCTTCGTTGATGAATCCACAAGCGCATGAATTAATGGCGTGGACAAGTGTCTTTGATGCGTGGCGGCAACGGGCTTTGATAACGCCGCGCGCACCAACGGAATGGCATGCGATGGAAAAGCAATTGGCGACTAAATTCCGCATTTTACCCGCTAATTTGAAAGGGTTGGCGGCTTTGCCCGATACCTTTGATGCGGTTGATGCACCCGATTTTAGGCGTTGGCGCAAGGAGAAAGACGTTGATGATGCGCCTATCTTATTGCCTGATAAACTGAATGGTGAAGCAATTATGGCACATTTAGAAGCCGAATTCACGGTTTATAAAAATGGCAAAACTGATACAAGACTTTTGTTATGGCTGGCAGCATGTGCCGTGCCACCTATTTTGCATTGGGATACAACCTTGTTTTTTGGCAATCTGATAGCAGGTTATTATGGTAAAAATGGCGATGAATTGGGCTTGGTCAATCTCGATAATCTATTCAAAATCAATCGTTTGTTGTGGTTTCAAGATGGAAAATTGCCAAATACAGCACGTCTTGCCTTGCTTAATTTTTTAGAAAAAACACACCCCTCAGTATATGAACGTATCAGAACGACATGGAACACCGTTTTGCAAGACAATCTCGCGGCGGCTCGTAAAGCAGCGCAAGAACAGAGCGAAGATTTTGACACATCTGTTGCCTTTGATGATTTGCGTTTGCAAATGATTATCAATGAATTGAAACGGGGTGTTGAGGACGACAACAAGCGGCAAAACTTAATAACGGAGTTGCGGAGTCTGTCGCGCGGTGGCAGCAAAGGGGATATTGTGGCACTCGAAATTTTGGAAAAAAATAAGAGCGAAGCCCCTAAAACTTTGGAAGACATGAAACAGGCATTGCATATTCGCATTGATAACAATGAGATTGATACAGCAATAAATGAATTGTTGGACTTAACGAAGGCGCAAACGGCGGTGCAAACACGATTGAAAGAGATGAAGATGGGACTACGAAAGTGATTTTTTTGACCACTGATTGGGCTGATACGACTGATTTACACTGATTCTTTTTTATTATTTAAAATAGAAAAAAATCAAAAAAGAATCAGTGTAAATCAGTCGTATCAGCCCAATCAGTGGTCAAAAAACAATCATTCAAGAATAAACAATATCTTTTCATTTTTAACATCAAGACTTATGGTAAACGATACTTACTTACATTCAGAGATTACAGAACAAATCATCAAAGCTTTTTACAAAGTTTATAACACCCTAGGGTATGGATTCTTAGAAAAGGTTTATGAAAAAGCAATTATGATTGAATTGCGGAAGATGGGGCTTAATGCTCAAAGACAAGTTGAAATTAAAGTCTTTTATGAAGGGGAAATAATAGGTGATTATAAAGCAGACATTATTGTTGTTGGTAAAGTCATTTTAGAGTTAAAGGCAGCTGAATCGGTTTGTGAAGAGAATGAAGCACAGTTGTTAAACTATCTAAAAGCAACAGAAATAGAAGTGGGTTTACTCCTTAATTTTGGGCTTAAACCACAAATAAGAAGAAAGATTTTTACGAATAATAAAAAACCTGCGTTAAAAATGTGATTTTTTTGACCACTGATTAGGCTGATACGACTGATTTACACTGATTCTTTTATTATTTAAAACAAAAAAAATCAAAAAAAATCAGTGTAAATCAGTCGTATCAGCCTAATCAGTGGTCAAAAAAACAAAAAGCAATCATGGAATCTAACAGTAACATAGGCAACAAAAGCCAATCGTTCCAAAGCGAAACATCGTTTGAGCCACCTTTGGAGGACATCAAAACAGAGCTGCATACGATGGTGGACAAACTGCAACTTGACGAGCCGCCGGGTCGCCGTCCTCTGTGGCAACGGGTGTTGTTGTGGCAAATACCGATATGGACGATCGCTTTTTTAATGGTTTTGTCTTATAATCCACATTTAGACAATTGCAATGGCGTGAAAATTACTTATAGAACGCAGACATTGTGCATTGCCAATGACAACGATTTTTTCCTTTTTGTAGAAAATTTGGCTTGTGATGTCATAGATAAAGGCAGTGTGATGAAGGATTCTTTGACCATGGACTCGACGGCAGCGCAAGCCATGCAAGGCTATTTTACGCAATACAATTTTTCTTTGGAAACACAGCTCACAGAAGTGAAAGTACTGAGGGGTATGCGCAATGCGGGTCATGACTCCACTTCGTTTTGCAAAAATGTGGCGGTGGCGTTTTGGAACGCGGGCGTGCGGTTGTTGGGTGAAGGTAAAACGGATTCAGCTTGTTTGTTTTTCAATAAATTGGAACTATGGAAATGGCGTGATTCGATGTTTACCACATCCGAATTAGAGCAGTTGAACAATGTTTGTCCGCCAATAAAACCAAGCATTGAATCGCCCGTAACAAACCCCTTCACTGCAGATAACGAATATGAGCCATTTCAACAAAACGGCAAATTTGGTTACCGCCATAACAAAACAAGGCAAACCATCATCATCCCACAATATGAAAATGCCTATTTCTTTTTAGAGGACTTAGGAGCAGTAAAGCAAAATAAAAAGTGGGGTTTTATTGATAAAAATAATGCCTTTGTAATTTCACCTCAATTTGATAGTCTTATTACCCGTTTTCATAATGGTGTGGCGCGTGTCATACAAGAACGCAAAGAGTTTTGTATAGACAAATCCGGAAAAATAGTGGACTGTGCTTCGAGAAAACAAAAGCCTAAAACACCCATTCAAAACAAGTCAAAAATCATCACAAAACAGCAAAATACCCCAAAAGTGAATTTAAAAGCACCGACTGTTACCCCCTCAGTAACTTTTGGACCCAAGATAGAATTGAAGCCAATTGATACACTAAACCGACAAAATACCAATCGAGCCCAACAATTACCCGTTGTTCAAACAACTACAAACTACATCAACAAAGTCGCTTTTGATATGGTAACAGTAAAAGGCGGTACATTTCAAATGGGTGATGTGTTTGGTGAAGGTAGTGCCAATGAAAAACCTGTACACACGGTCACTTTAAGCGATTTTTCTATTGGTGTAACAGAAGTGACACAAGCGCAATGGAAAGCTGTGATGGGTAAGGACAACAATCCATCAAACTTTAAAGGGGATAATTTGCCTATAGAAACAGTGAGTTGGGACGATATTCAAGCTTTTTTAAGAAAACTCAACAGCTTATCAAAAACACAATACCGACTGCCGACTGAAGCCGAATGGGAATACGCCGCCCGTGGTGGCAATGCTTCAAGAGGCTTTAAGTACAGCGGTAGCAACAATATTGATGAAGTAGCGTGGTATATGGATAATGCAAATAGTAAAACATATAATGTTCGTACTAAAAAAGCGAATGAATTGGGAATCTACGATATGAGTGGGAATGTTTGGGAATGGTGTAGCGATTGGTACGACGAAAATTATTACAAAATTAGCCCAGCGCAAAATCCTAAAGGCGCGCAATCTGGGTCTTACCGCGTCTATCGTGGTGGTAGTTGGTTCCGTAACGCAGTGCTTTGCCGCCCTTCGTTTCGCAACATCAACAAGCCAGCAAGCCGCGACGACGGCTTAGGCTTCAGGATGTGTTATTCCCTCCAGTGAGACAGTTTGCCAATCTGACCTAATTTTGAGCAAAAAAAATAAAGAAAATTGAGCCTTATCTCACGGGTGGCTGTAGCTTGCGAAGCGGCAGCGCAGCAGCGCAATTCGCTCATAAGATAGGCGAATGTGAGAGCAGCCATAGGTTTCGCCTTTGGCGAAATTTTTTTTTAGATAGCGTGTTTTACACCCCTCAGTATTTTAGTAAAAACACCTTATATTTGTTAAAAAAATAACAACATGACAGCAACAGTGCCAAAGCCTTTAACCAATTTACAATATGAATTATTGAAATTCTTTCAATATGAGGTTAAAGACAATGAATTATTAGAAATCAAACAGATGCTATCTGACTATTTCGCTAAAAAGGTGATAGAGACAATGGACAAGCATTGGGAAGACACAGGTTTATCAAACGATGTGATGGATGAGTGGCTTAATGAAGAAAATCAATGAGAAAATTACGGTTGGTCATTGATACAAATGTTCTATTGGTTACGATTGGTAGGCAGTCAAAATACCATTGGCTTTTTCAAGCCTTCTTGAACGAAGCATTCGATTTGTTAGTAACAACCCCTATTTTACTTGAATACCATGAGAAAATTGCCGCAAAAACACAACCTGTTATCGCTGAAAATATATTGAAATTAATACTTGCAAAGCCGAATGTTATCAAAGTAGATGTGTCTTACCGTTGGCAAATTATTGAGCAAGACCCTGATGACAATGCCTTTGTAGATTGTGCTTTCTCTGGTAACGCTGATTATCTTATCAGTAATGACAAGCATTTTAATATATTGAAAACAATAGACTTCCCCGATATTCCTCTCATTAAATTAGATGCTTTTGAAGCAGTGTTTTTGAAATAGACCTGAAGTAATCTTATGGAAAAATAAAAAAATTGAGCCTTATCGTACATACACATCATTTTGGTTTGCTTGACGACTCATCATATGTGAGGGTCGTCTGTCGAATACCTTTATCACTTTCTGCAAAAAAGAAAAGTGCAAAGCGTCTTTTTCTTATTTTCACGACTTCAAATCAATTTAATAAACCAGACTTTAAATCATTCAAAATGAAAAAACCACTATTCATTGTGTGCCTTTTTTTGAGTTGTTCTGTTTTTGGACAAAAAAAATCACTCTCCTATTACCTACCCGAAACAGTCACTTACGATAAAAATATACCCACGCCAGAGCAGTTTTTAGGCTATCAAGTTGGGGAACAACACATCAGCCACGACCAACTCGTTTCTTATATGCGTGAGTTGGACAGATTGAGCGACCGCATTACTTTAGAGGTTGTCGGACGCAGCTATGAATATCGTCCGATGATGATTTTGACCATTACGTCGCCTGAAAATCATCGAAATCTGGATAAAATCAAGGCAGAACACGTCAAGTTGACCGACCCCTCAGTATCAGGCAGCCTTGATGTGTCGAAAATGCCCATCGTTGTTTATCAAGGTCATTCCATTCATGGCAACGAGCCGAGTGGTGCCAATGCAGGAATTTTGGCAGCTTATTATTGGGCAGCCGCACAAGGCAATGAGGTGGAAGAAACCCTACAAAATGTCGTTATTTTGTTCGATCCTTCATTTAATCCCGATGGTTTGCAGCGTTTTAGCCAATGGGTAAATATGCACAAAGGTAAAAATTTGGTGACTGATCCGCAAAACCGTGAGTTCAGCGAGGTATTTCCGTACGGACGCACGAATCACTATTGGTTTGACTTAAACAGGGATTGGTTGGTGCAACAACAACCTGAATCGCAAGGACGTGTGCGGGTTTTTCAGGATTGGAAACCCAATATTTTGACCGATCACCACGAGCAAGGCAGCAATGCGACGTTCTTTTTTCAGCCCGGTGTTCCTGCGCGTACGAATCCTTACACGCCTATAAAAAATCAAGAAATGACGGGCAAAATTGCCGCTTTTCATGCCAAAGCCTTAGATAAGATTGGTTCTCAATACTTTACGAAAGAAAATTATGATGATTTTTATTATGGAAAAGGCTCGACTTATCCCGATGTACAAGGCAGTATCGGTATTTTATTTGAGCAAGCCTCGTCGCGTGGTCATGCGCAACGCACGGCAAATGGTGTTTTGACCTTTCCATTTACCATCCGAAATCAGTTGACAACTTCGTTTTCAACGATTGAAGCGGCACAAGCCTTGCGGGTTGAAATGTTGACTTATCAACGTGATTTTTTCAAAAATGCTTCTTCGGACGCTACAAAAGACAAAATAAAAGCCTACGTTTTTGGTGAAAAATACGACAAAACACGGTTGGGACAGTTTGTGGATATGTTGCGTAGAAATCGGATTCATGTATATGAATTGGGTGAAAATGTTCAAAATTTTGAAAAAGGCAATGCTTACGTTGTGCCGCTTGACCAAATGCAATATCGCTTGATTAAAGCCAATTTTGAGAAATATACTGAGGGGTTCTACAAAGACTCCTTGTTTTATGATATTTCGTCATGGACATTGCCGTTGGCATTTAATCTGAATTTGACAACGATTGAAAACAGCCTTACATCGGGTGTTTTAGGTAAAGAAGTGATGGCATCTGTTTTGCCGATAGGTGAAATTGTGGGCAATATAAAAAGCGATGTCGGCTATGCTTTTGAGTGGGACGATTACTTAGCACCACAGCTTTTGAACGCTTTGATGAGTGAAAACTTGATGGCAAAAGTGATGACCAATACCTCAAAAATTGAAACGAATAATGACATAAAAATGCTTAATGTCGGTTCAATTTTCATTCCTGTTCAAAACCAGTCCAAATCAAGCGAAGCAATTTTTACTTTGATTCAAAATGAAGTTAAAAAGACAGGCGTAAAGGTTTTTGCCTTAAAAACAAGCCTCGCTACTGAGGGGGTGGATATGGGTAGTCCATCTGCCTTGCCAATCAAAAAGCCAAATGTGGCGTTGCTTGTTGGTGAAGGCGTAACGAATAATGATGCAGGTGAAGTCTGGCATTTGCTCGATACACGTTATAATATGCAAGTAACGTTGCTCGATGTGGCTTCACCACGTTGGAAACTTGATGGTTATACCTGTGTGATTATGTCTGATGGCAGTTATTCGCCTACGGCTGCCAGTCGTATTAAAGAATATTTAGCAACGGGTGGCACAGTTGCGGCTTTTGGTAAAGCGGTTAAGTTCTTGAAAACCAATGATATGTGTAATGTAGAATTTAAAACTATAAAACCAACAGGTGGAAAAGACAAACGCCGTCCGTACAATTCGAGCGACGAAGAAGCAGGGACACAACAAATTCGAGGCGCTATTTTTGAAGCCGAAACAGACTTAACCAATCCGCTTTTATACGGTTATCGCAGCACCAAAATCCCTGTTTTTAGAGAAGAAGCAGACTTTTTTGAGCTGCCAACAAACATCTATTCTGCACCTTTGGTCTATACGGCTAACCCTTTGATGAGCGGTTATTTGTCTTCAAAAAACAAAGAATTATCAAAAAATGCGGCAACAATTGTAGTCAGTTCCGTCGGTGGCGGTCGCGTAATTGCAATGGTTGACAACCCCAATTTCCGCGCCTTTTGGTATGGCACAAACAAGCTGATGGCGAATATGGTCTTTTTTGGCAATTTGATAAAAACGGGCACGATGGAAACGGCGAAGGCGAAGGATAAAGAGTAAAATTGGAATGATATGCGTGTAACTATTGATAATCAATGAGTTACCCACGTTTATGTAACTTTAGAAGTTCTCCGAACGTGTCACAAGTAGCAATTGAGGAGGTATTTTGACCTTTCAAAATACCCCCTCAGTACTCTGACCAAAAAGTTCATTAAAGTAATTTGAGCAAAAGCACGTTAGTGCTGCCACCGTTTATAGAAAAATAGAATTAAGCGTGTTTTAAGGTGCGTAGCACCGTCACCGTATTTTATTTCGTATTTAAAATATTGAGAATCAACAAATTAGAACGGTGACGGTGCTACGCACCTTAAAACGTGTATCAATTGTATCTTTCTATAAACAGTATCGGTACTCTGTACCTTTAAAAATTGCTTTAAAGAACTTTTTGGTTAGAGTACTGAGTGAGTTAAGTTCAGGATGACGGAATCTTGCAGATTTCGTCATTCTTTGAGTGACTTTGAGTCATCAAACCACCCCCTCAGTATTTTCTATATCTTTTTGTTCAAGATGCCTTTTTTGAATATAAATCCCTAAACGAATAGCCAAACCAAGCGAAATCAACCCCAACCACCAGGGCATTTTGTCCGCATCGGTCATTTTATCCATTTCAGAAGGCTTGATGCCCAAAACATAAATGCTGACAACTTGAATACCATTATTGAGCAAATGCAGCACCATCGGCACCCACAGATTTTTTGTCCAAATGAACATATAGCCCAATAAACTGCCGAGCAACATACGAGCAAAAAAGCCCTGAAACTGCATGTGTATCGCTGAAAAAATCGCTGCTGATACCCACACAACAACGTGTTCATTCTTCAATAATCGTCCAATTTGTTGTTGAATAATACCTCTAAACATCATCTCCTCGCCTATCGCGGGGATAACGCCGATGAGTAAAATATTGATGACAATTTCATAAAAATTATTCTGAGCAATGATGCCTTCCAACAAATTACTGGTACCGTTTTCAAGGTTCAACATCCATTGTGGCAACGGCAATTTTTGATTGAGCTGATATGCCAACTGTATGAAAGGAACACTTACCACAAACCACACAATACCCAATAAAATACTTTCAAGCATCGGTTTTTTGTCCAAACGTAAATAATTGACCCACAATCTTTTATAAACAAAAACAACCGTGGCTAAGGCAGGTAAAATGAAGGAAAAAATGTGATTCAGCAGTAAAGTTACACGCATAAAATTGCGGTCTCCAATAGGCGAATTTTCATTTACGCTGCTGATAATTGAAGCCAAATCAATACCATTGGCTTTAGCCATTGCCAGCATAATACCACTACCGATGATATTGCCAATGACAAAAAAAGCAAAACAAATAGCCATAACCGCTATGGCTGAATAGTGTGATTTTGGGCGCAAAAAGAGATGCGACGTGTCTCTATCCGAATTATACTGAGGGGGTGCTTTTTCTTCAAAATTATTTTCCATTCTATCAATTTTGACGCTATTATACGATTTTTTAAGAAAATCTCTGGTTTTTATGCACAGCGTAAGAATAAAAATTCAGCAATAGGAAACTCTCGCGGCTCATTAGATATTTTATAGAAAAACCCATAATTTCATTAAATTCGTGGCGAATAATGTAACACATTTTTAGGAATCTATTGATTTTCAATGCATTGCACATTTATTATTAAAATATTCATCATTACTTCCACTTTTTTTGAAAACGAAAACACCATGCTTTCTCCTATTTATGTTGCGACGCTTTTAGTTTTAAGCATCGCTGCCATCATCATTTTGAGTGCGCGATTCAAATTGAATACTTTTTTTGTCTTATTGATTGTTGCTGCAACAATGGGTTTTGCCGCAGGTTTTGATGGCGACGAAGTCATCACTATGCTCAAGACAGGTTTTGGTTCAACGCTTGAAAAAATCGGTTTATTGATTATTTTTGGCACAACGATAGGCATTTTGCTTGAAAAATCGAACGCTACGCTCAGTTTAGCCAATTTTATATTGTCAAAAACGGGTGAGAAAAAAGCCCCCCTTGCCGTTGTTTTGATGGGTTTCATCATCGGATTGCCCATTTTTTGCGATTCAGGTTTTGTCGTGCTCATCGGCTTAGTGATGTCAATAGTTCACCGGTTGCCAAAGCTGCATGTGGCATTGGTCGTGTGTTTGGCTGCTGCCTTGTATGCCGTTCATACCCTTGTGCCGCCGCATCCAGGCATCACCGCCGCCGCGGGTATTTTACAAGTGGATATGGGTCGAGCCATGCTTTTAGGTGTTGTTTTGGCAATACCGCCCACAGTAGCCGCTTTTTTTTGGGCAAAATATATCAATCAAAAATTGGGTATAACGTTTACACAAAATATTGATATTCAAACCGTTGACATTAAAAATCTACCAAGCCCTATTGCTGCTTTTCTACCCATTATTGTCCCAATCCTATTGATTGCCTTGAAATCCATAACACTGCTAAATCCTGCCATTTACCCCCCCTCAGTATTTTCAGTCATCAAATTCTTAGGCGAACCAATGGTGGCTCTTTTAGTCGGTATATTTCTAACCATACCGTTGTTTAAAAATATAGAAAAAAAAGATATCAACAGCTTTTTTGATACCGCTTTGGATAGGTCGGGTCCGATTTTAGCCATCACAGCTGCAGGTGGAGCATTTGGCGAAGTCATCAAAGGCTTAGATTTGGGTCTTGTGTTTGGGGCATCACTCGCTGCTTCGGGTTTGGGTTTGGCGATTCCATTCGCTTTATCGGCTATTTTCAAGACGGCTCAAGGCAGTTCGACGGTGGCTGTTATCTCTACAGCGGGTATTGTTGCGCCGCTTTTGGCTTCTATCGGCTTAGATACTGAGGGGGGTCATTTGTTAGCTCTGTCGGCGGCGGGCGCGGGTTCGATGTTTTTTTCACATACCAACGATTCCTATTTTTGGGTCATTTCTAAATTTTCAAACTTAAATACAGCAACAACATTGCGCGCACATTCCGTAGCAAGTGCATTGATGGCGATTGTGGCGTTTTTATCGGTTTGGGCTGCTTCATTCATTATTTAGCTGATAACGGAAATATTATCCGTTATCCACTATCCATTTTCCACTATCCATTCCAATAAAAAAGCCCTTGCCAACAGAGTTGTTGACAAGGGCTTTCAATCAAACGTCACTAAACCTAAATAGAATTTTCTTCACCTAAAATCAAATTCTTATCTTAGTGATGACCGCGTCTGCGCATTGGATTTGGAATCACCGCACCATTCGCATCAAATGTAATCATCGTG
Organism: Saprospiraceae bacterium; assembly: GCA_043744455.1. GTDB lineage: Bacteria > Bacteroidota > Bacteroidia > Chitinophagales > Saprospiraceae > JAAFJT01. The sequence goes on from JAYTUQ010000150.1 coordinate 14,556, forward strand.
TTATTCGTCAATCGAATGCCATAAATGACTGTTCCGTCTGGTTTTGTCACTTTCACAATGTGATCAATGTCAGTTGTATGTCCATTAGTGGTTAAATAAGTCTGAATCACGGCTGGTAATTCTGCCAATGTAATTTCTACAAATTGGTTGCCACGCGGCTCATCCACAATAACGGCACCTGCTGCATCGAAGTGATAATGTGTGCGGTCACTCAAACGAACCCCATAGCGAACGGTGCCATCACGCAAAGTAATTTTTTCGATACGTTTGATTTTTGTAATGTCAACATTGGCAGTTAGATAAGCCTGTGTTTGTGCAGGCAAATCGCCAAAACCGATTGAATCACCACGTCCGCCATTCGGGTGAAGACCATGACGACCTCTGCCACTTGCATGACTTGGGTCACCGCCCATCGGACCCGCGACTGTGCCACCGATGCCTTGACCAAGCGTTAATAATTCGTCAGATGTTGTAATAACACTGAGGGCACTCGATGGGTCAACACCTGAATCTTTGGTACATGAGACTGCCAATACTAAGGCGACCATCGAGAAAAATTGAAATAACTGTTTCATAATTTAAGTAGCTTTTGTTAGTTAATAAAATAATTTGTCGTTGAAAAAAAATTTGTCGTTGAAAAAAAAATTGTCATTTCTAATTGTCTTACTTTCTACTACACGTTTCGATTTTTAAGGGGGTTGCGTTGGTGTTATTTTTTTTTATAAAAAATTGATTTATAATTATTTATAAAAAATTCTATTTTAAAAATAATAATGATTAAAACAAAACCGCCGACGAAAGTTGAAACTTCGTCGGCGGTTTTGTGTGCCCTTATTATTTTACTTATATTCAGAACAAAGAGTTGTTAATTTAAAAAATATTGAATTTAAGCCCCCCCCTCAGTATTCCGACATTTGCAGCGATATTATTGCCATTGCGATCCGTCGGATTAGAAAAATCCTTTTGCATTTCAGCCGAAATACCGAATGTCCAACGTTTGATTTTCTTTTCAAGACCGACACCGGCTTGCCACACATTGTTAACTTTTTCAGTTTTGGCTTTAGTTTGACTGGGCGTTTCTATACCTGTAGTAAAATCCTTGTAAACGAAATTAACAGGGTGTTCGTTAATTTTGCGCCATGAATGACCCAGTGTCACAAACGGATGAATCCACCATGTATCTGTACCGACGACATACTTCGCATTGACACTCAACATTTGGCTTTTTTGCTCGCCTTTGATGTGGTGCAAGCCGACATTTGGCTTCTGTGGGTCAGGTGCCTCGGGCAAACGAAATCGTCTCGGGCGCTCTTGGAGTTCAAAATGCGTTTCCAAAACATCACCTGTTACCGCAACGCTGATATTTTTTGCGAACATCAATTCTACCGACATCCCTTTCCCTTTTGTTGGCTCTATACCCCTTATCTTGGGTAATATTGAGGCATACACGCCGTGGATACCGATGGCAAAGCCTTTTGGTAAAAAATGCCGAAGCAATTTCCCCCTTTTATCGGTTTTAATAATCGGTGGGGTGGCACTTTCTACATCAGTTTTAGGTTCTTGCAACGCCATACGTGCTTCGGTCAATGCGTCTTGTTTGGCTTTTTCCAAAGCTAAAGCGTCCGTTTTTGCTTGTTCTAAATCAATCTTTTTATCAGTAATAGTGTTTTTTACTGAGGGGGGTATCTGGGTAACGGTTTCTACAGTTTCAATATTTATTCTATCTGTTTTTATAGGACTATCGTTTGTTTTAGGCATAATAGCAACTCCACTTTTATTCTCTGCCCCATTTGCTTTACTGGTTTCTAAAGATGTCGCAGATTGATTTGTATCCGTTTGTAAAGCAATATTATCTGTCAACTCCGCTTTTTGTGGTTTCAACGATTCATTATTCTTATCGAAAGGGACAGCGTTGAGAACTTTTTTGTTGTCCATTTTGGCTATTTGGCTATCGCTTTTTCTTTGAACGGTCGCCGCTTTTGGACTATTTTTTTTGCCCAAAACGTTGTTAGTATTTGGCGTTTCATTATCAATAATGGCAGCATTTTGTTTGTTTTTGTCTAAACGTCCTTGTTTTTCTGCCCATACTGAGGGGGTATTTTTTTCTACAGAACGTTGTGTTTTAGTCGTGTTGAACGCCTTGTGCGCCCTACTCGATTGCGTAGCGATTGTCTCTTTTGCTTGATTATTAGAATCTACATGAGTGACGCTCTGTTTTTCCAGAGTGGTTTCAGGTTGGACAGTTTTTTTATCCAATTTGAGTGCAGCGACTTCTTTTTGAAGTTGTGCATTTTGTTGTTTTACTTGATTGATTTCGGTGAAATACCAAAACAACAAGCCGCTTACGCCTATAAGAACAGCTGCTGCGCTTGCCCATGCTATACGTTTCCAAACTGGACGCATGCGAGTGGTCGGTGCCTCGTTTGGTAAAGGGTTCGCCTTATCAAAATAAGCCAAACGTTGGGTCAATTTGTCCCAATTAGCTTCTTTATTTGGGAAAAACTCACCGTCATCTTCATTGAGACGGTCATTTATTATTTTGTCAAAATCACTCATTCGTTCACATTTTATTTGGATGATAGTAGGACGGAATTTATTCCGTCGTATTAAGCGGAATAAATTCCGCTCTACCCTTCTTATTTTAAAAATTCTTCATGTTCAAATATTGTTTTCAAAATCTGCCTTGCCCGAGACAAATTAGATTTTGAGCCACCGACTGAAATCCCAAGCATTTGCGAAATTTCATCGTGGCTACATTCATCAACGACGTACATATTAAAAACAGTCCGATAAGCTGGTGGCAATTTTTCAACTGATTTTAAAATTTGCTGTTTCGTCATAGATGTTAAAATTTCTGCTTCCATCGGCGAATCGGCTGCTGTATAATCGAGTTCTTGCAATTTAGGCAGCCTTTGCTGCGCCCGAATTCGGTCAATAGAAGTATTGACAATGATTTTACGAAACCAACTTTTGAACGATAATTCACCGCCGTATAAGTCTAATTTTGTAAAAACCTTGAAAAATGAGTCGTTTACAACCTCTTCCGCTTCAAAGGTAGCACCGACATAACGGCGTGCTATTGTCATAGCATAGTTGTAGAATAGGCTATAAAGCCGCGCTTGACTCGCTCGGTTACGCTCACGGCAGCTATTGATTATCTCGTTAAGTTCGAATTCGCTCATACCTTATCTTTCACGACGGTTTGTGCAATGGCGTTGCGTCATTCTGTGAAATTGACGTTTTTTTTAAAAAAATTTGTCTTTGCTTGTTGTATTTATAGCCAAGTATCGGATATTTTTAAAATATCCGATACTTGTGGGGCGCAAACATAACTAATCAACGCTCGAATGTAAAAAAACATAACAAATCCTGTTCTAATCCCCCCTCAGTAAAAACATGAAAAATGGACTTTTTTAGGGTATAACACCTAAAAAAGCCCATTTTTTTCATTGAACGAAACTTCTAATTACAACACCCAGAAGCGGTACAAGTGTAAGTCGCACGATATCGGGTTGTTAAACTCAATATAATCGTTGTATAGCTTGTATTTGTTGCGCCACTGATACTTGTCCATGTTGTGCCATCGGGGCTATTTTGCCATTGCAAAGAACACGTTCCTGCACCTCCCGCAGGGCTTGCAGTAAGCGTAACAGCTGCGCCGACACAAATGGTCGTGAGTCCAGTATTGATGGTTACAGATGGTGGTGATGTTATAATGACAGTAGCAACAGTAGAAATAACATCACTGCAAGCACGGTCAGTTTGGTTGACAATGACCCTATAATACTTTGTACCTGACGTTGTACTGAGGGGTGTATAACTCGATGCGGTCGCGCCGCTAATGGGGCTGAAAGGTCCGCCGATTGCCGAAGCCCTCTCCCATTGGTAAACATAACCACCAGTACCACCCGTAACTGTAACATTTAAGGCAAGAGTGCCGCTGATACACTCTGTAATATTAGCGGGTTGTGCGCTGATGGCGATGGCTGCGGGTTGTGATATTGTTGCGGCAGTTGTTGTTGTTGTTGTACAGCCGTTATTATCGGTCACTGTAGCATTATAAGTGCCTGGCACGAGACCTGTAGCCGTTGCGCCTGTCTGTAGAGGCGTTGTATTCCATGCATAACTGTAAGGTGCAGTGCCATTGGAGGCAGTTACTGTGGCATTTCCTGTGGCTGTGCCAAAACACGTGACATTGTTTTGTGCGGTTATATTTGCAACAACGGCTAATGGAACAGTGACCGTAAATGTGCACGTATTGACATTGCTATTCACATCTGTAACCGTATAAGTCACGTTTGTTACGCCGCGTGAAAACGTATAAGTGCCTATTTGACCTGAGCCACTTGCCGTTGTCGCTCCTGTCATTGTCCAAGTCAATGTACTAATGCCGCAATTGTCTGTGGGCGTTATCGTTGGAATAGTTATAATTCTTGTGCAGGCAGCAGAACTTGTTGCGGTGATATTGGCAGGGCAATTAATGTTTGGGAGGATATTGTCTGTAACAAGGACGTTAAATGAACAAGTTCTGGTATTGTTACAACTGTCGGTAACAGTCCAAGTCACTGTTGATGTGCCTTTGTTGAATATAATTCCTGTGAGGGAGTTGCTGCCACTGCCTGTCGTTTGTCCTGTTAATGCGTATGTTAGGGTTTTTACGCCACAATTATCTGTCGCCGAAACTGGATTAAACTCAGTACCAACTGCTGTATAAGTACAAACACCTGTATTTGTGTTTTTAGACTGATTTGCTACGCAAGTGATGTTCGGCAGCACGTTGTCCATGATATTGATGGTTTGTGTGCAAGTAGCGGTATTGTTACAAGCATCAGTCATGACCCAAGTACGTGTTACGACTATTGGGCAGGAGCCAGTTGCCACATCTCTATAAGTTACAGCTGTAATGCCGCAGTCATCGGAAGCGACACCTTGATTTGTTGCATTTTGGAAAACAGCTTGTGATGAAGCGACAGTGGTTGTAGAAAAAACGAGATCCGTAATGGCTGATGTATTGCAGCCGACGATGTTACGTGTGACTGCACAGGTGGAAATGACTGGAGCGGGATTTGAAACCGTAACGGAGGCAGTGGCAGTGCTAATTGGTGGACCTATACCCAATTTAATAGCAGCTTGGTTTGTGATACTGCTGCCGTTTAAAGGACAATTTTTAATCGTGGTCTTAAAACTCAAAGCATCTGTACTGTTTGCGGGAATAGCTTGTTCGATATACCAACGCACGCCGTTAACATTGGCAGCTGGCGGTTGCGTAACAGACCAACTTGACCCATTATCAGTGGAATAATAAATGGAGCAGGCGTAAGTGCCACAAGTTGCACTATTAGCGACAAAAGTTGTATTGGCAGGTAGAATATCCTCTACAAACACCCCGTTACCCGAATTAGGGTCACCTACTGATGTTGAGCTGACATTTTGGTAGTTCATATTCCAAGTGATGGTATCGCAGGTGCGTGTACTGAGGGGGGTACCTGTTTTAGTCAATATTAGCCCGGGCAAACCCATTATAAGATTAACACCTGAGCCATAATCACCGTTATATTTAACGTTGTTTGTACCTGAGGCGGCTTCTTGATAAGGTGTGATAAAGCTATTGCCAGATCCGATTGCCATAAAAGTATAGGTATAAGTGGCATTGAAAGTACCATTAAGGCTGCCAATTAATCGGCTTAGGTAAGGCTCATTATTATAATGTGTGGTTATCCCATTTAGCGGATTAGAGCCTCCTGAACCTGTCACATCGCTTTGAATGTCAATGAGTCGGAAAGAATTAGTTGGCCAATCCGTTTTACCGATAGGTTGATGCCACATGTCAATATCCCAAAGATTGTCTCTATTTTCATCAAAACCATTTCCAACAGAACCGAAAGTGGCATTGTTTACTGTAATGGAAAATTTTTGACCCACTTGTAAAAGTATACCGTCATCAGCAGCACTGATTGTACCGCTACTATTAACATCTATAAAACCCGCAATGACTGGAAAACCGTTTAACGTACCATTATCAGCTGTGGTAATCGTACCGCTGTTGTTCATATCTATTTTACCAGCAATAACTGGTTTTGCATAGTAAGTACCATTATCAGCTACGGTGATAACCCCATCAGAGTTTATATCAACAGCCCCTGCGATAACACGTGGCGGTCCTCCTGAGATATACCCTCCAGGATTTGGGGTAATTTTATTCGCTGCAGCACTCAATTCACATCTCACTTTGGCAAATTCATTAACTTCATCTGTTCGAGTAACGCCGCTACCATCTTGTCCTGTTCCCCAAACGACCCATTTGTAGCGTAAATCATCTATAAAATCACCGCAATTCCCAAAAGTAGGCTGTCCAAAAGCGTCTTTCACTTGATATCTCACCTGCCAGTAAACGTTACAAGTTTCACCGCCATAAGTTCCTATGTCAGAAGCATTAATAACACCGTCTCGGTTTGTATCTACATATCCACTAATAATAGCAGGTTCGCGGTAGCCATAAAATACGCCAGGTGGTAATGGTATATTATCAGACGCATTCACAATGCCATCTAAATTAACATCAATGCGTCCATTTATAACCTTTTTTCCATTACTCAACGTGCCATTATCTAAGCTGTTTATAATACTATTGCCATCAAAATCAATACCTCCTGCAATGATGGACTTGGAAGGACCCAAATTAACCATCGGACGGGTACAATCGGCTATTCCTGCCATAGGTTGAAGTGCGAACGAGCCTTGATAGGTATTGTTTGTTTGCGCTAAGGTCATGGTCGTCATAGGAAAAACGCCTGGGGTCACGCCGTCGCCGAGATATAATTCGACATTTGTTAAAGTATTTAAGCCCGCGTTGGTCAATTTTGCGCCAATGGTAAAGACTTGTGGTGATGCATCTGGATTGTTTGAATCATTTATAAGGTTGGGCGCAGTCAAATCACTTAGAAAAAGTGCTGGTTTAACGTTGATACTGTTCGCAGGTGCATAAGGAAAGATAATACCCGCATTGTTACGTGCATTTCCGCCAAAAGTGAGTATGCCAGGGTCATCTTGAGCCGTAGTACGATATGTCCAAGTAAATGTTGTGGGCGTAACGCCAACGGTTGCGCTTGCGGGTGTAGGTCCACCGACTAAAGTAGCAAACACACCGTTCGTTCCAGAAAACGTTAATGGATTAGGGATGACGTTAGCGATATTCGAGGGTGCTGTGAGTGTCATCGTAACAGTGACCAAATCACTGGAAACCGTTGCTGATGGCGTTACTGAAATGCTGGTTGTACCTGCCTGCGACAGTTGATAAGCACGGGCAAAAACGCCATAACTATCAATCTGCCCAATCTGCGTACCGTTACCTTCAAAACCAATTACAAATCGTCCTGAAGCATTCATATCGATGACTGGATAGGCTTGATAGCCAATTGTACTCTGATTGACCATGGTTTCAACACCTACGGGATTACCATTGTTATCGAATTCCCGCATCCAAACCGATGCGCCCGGTCCTGCCAATGAAGCGGAGCCACCGCCGCCATCTCTGTTGTTGTTGTCAGACCAAGCAATAATAAAACGACCACTGGATTCTACAGCGATTTGCGGTTCAAATTGGTCGTTAATTGTGTTGGTTGTAATTATAAATTCACCACCCAAAGGATTGAAGTTTTTATCATATCTTCTACCATAAATACCCATACCCGAGCCATCTTGTCCAGCACTCTGCCAAACTACAATGAAGCTGCCGTCACCATAAACACGCGGAATAGAATACTCTTGAGTACCTGTTAAGTAAGTATTTATGCGTGTTTGAGAGCCAATGGGTTGAAGGTTCGGGTCAAAAAACTGACCATATATATCACCGCCGCTCGTCCATGTCAATAAAATAGAATTGTCCTGTCGGACACACAAACCATCTAAGACCACAGCACCCGTCCCAGAACTGATGCGGGTTTCTTGTCCAATGGTTCTATCATCTGTATCGAACCGTTGCAATACAGTCTGCGCTCCGTCCACGAAACCTGCAACCCAAGTACCATCGGGATAGAACTGCAATTCTGGATATCTTTGGTTACCGCTAAGAGTCGTGTTCAACAAAAATTCACCTCTAATTTTTACTCCATCTTTTGAAAAGCGTTGGGCAAATATATCAATACTATTACCTGGTCCTTCCCATGCCACAATAAAGCTGCCATCGGGCGTAACTGCTATGGTGGGAGAAAACTGTTGCCCAGTAGATGTTGTGTTTACTTGAAACTCGCTACCCACTTTTGCACCTGTTGCGTTAAAGCGTTGCCCAAAAATACCTTCTGTACTACCATCAAGACCGTTATTGTCTATCCAAACAACAATATAACCGCCATCGGGCTGAACAGCAATTGTACGGGTTGACCACCAATACCCCCACTGTTCCCCTGTTGTGGTTGTGTTAACAAGTGTTTCATTCGTTAGGATTGTAAACTGAGCGTTGGCAACCCGAGGCAGTAAACCCATACATAGGATTGCCATACATCGGTATAATATTTTCTTAATTTGAAAAGCTACCATAGGTTCTAATAATTTTTGTGTTTCGACAATTTTAATTTTATTTGTGTAGCGGTCAATCATTTATTTACCATCGCAGTATTTTATCAGTTTATGTGTTCCGTCCATATCATTTAATTACAACACCCTGAAGCGGTACAAGTGTAAGTCGCACGGTATCGGGTTGTTAAACTCAATATGGTCGTTGTATAAGTTGTATTTGTTGCACCACTGATGTCAGTCCACATCGTACCGTCGGGGCTGCTTTGCCATTGCAAAGAACATGTTCCTGCGCCTCCCGCTGGGCTTGCCGTGAGCGTTACGGATGCGCCCACACAAATGGTTGTGGCAGGAGAACTAACGGTGACACTTGGAATCGCTGTGACGACAACAGTAGCGGTTGTAGATGTTAAGCTACCACAACTGCTGTTGCCGTCTGTGATGATTATCCTATAATATTTCGTTCCAGCAACGGTACTCGGTGGCGTATAGGAACTTGACGTTGCACCTGTAATATTTGTAAAAGGACCACCCACTGCATTTGCGCTTTGCCATTGATACCCTACTGTACCGCTACCACCGCTTATGGCAACGCTCAATCCGATTGTGCCATTAACACATTCACTGATGTTTTGCGGTTGTGTCGTTATAACTAAAGTTGGTAAAATAACAACTGTTGCAACTGATGATGTGGCCGCAGGACAAGCATAATTGGTTTGATTGACGACGACCCGATAGTAGGTTGTACCCGCCGTTATACTGAGGGGGGTATAACTGGGTGATGTTGCGCCACTGATGGGGCTAAAAGGTCCACCGATGGCAGAAGAACTTTCCCATTGGTAAACTAAGCCGCCTGTGCCGCCACTTGCCGTTACTGTCAGGGCAGCTGTGCCACCGATACATTCAGTCATATCAGACGGTTGTGCAGTGATAGCAATGGCTGCGGGTTGTGTGATGGTGAAATTGGCTGTTGCTGTACAAAGATTGGCATCTGTTACTGTAACAGAATAAGTGCCTGCAATAAGAGATGTGCGGTCTTCAAGGTCATTAGTACCTACAATATCTCCCCAATCGTAGGTATAAGGCGATGTACCACCCGATGCTGTAATGTTTATAGAGCCTGTGCTACTGCCAAAACAATCCACATTCACTTGTGTACTGCTCACGGCAACGGCAGAAGTAACTGTCACCCTTGTGGTATCGGCACAACCCGCTGCGGTATAAATGAAGTTGTAGTTGTCAACAGGAGCAGATATAAAACCAGCAGTCGCAACACCTCCCACTGTGCCGCTTAAAGTTGCCCCTGCGGGGTTGCCTGTTTGTGCTGTCCATATGCCTGTTGTTGGAGCAGTTCCTGTCAAAGTTGCGTTGGCTCTAAAGCAAATAATTTGGTCTAAACCTGCATTGGGTTTAGCCGTGACGGCGACAAGGGCGGTATCGCTGACACCATTATTCGTCCAAAGGAAAGTATATGTACCTGCATTGCTGAAATTTGAGATGGTTGAAGTGGCAGATGTCAGTGTCGTTATCGTTGCTGTCCCAGGGTTTCCTACTAAGGCTGTCCATGTACCCTCCGTAGTGACTGCCGCCATTGTTACTGTGCCAAACTGACAAATTGCTCTATCCGGTCCAGCATCAACTTGTTGAATTCCCATATTGACACTCGTCACGTTCGTTAAGTTTGTGCTAACGACTATCACAGAATTGGGTGCGCCCGATTCGATACCTGTACCTGCAAGGTTATTTGTTCCGTAAGCGTCGCCTGAACTTGCCCACTTTGTTGGCAGGTTGGCAGAAGTAGGTGCAACTGTATAAAGTGCAGAATCGGCAGTAGAAAGTCGTAATGTATAGTTTGTTGTTACGTCGGCTAATGGGAAAGAATACACGCCCGTTCCCGAATTAACTGTTGTTTTAAATGCCACTTTTCCTATACTATCCACCAAATAGGCATAAACTGTCGCACCTGACGGGTTTCCAATAGCTGTGCCGTTGACAAGCCCATCAGCAAGCCCGTTGGCATCGTTGTAAAGCGTTCCGCTAACAGTAATGCTGTTTTTAGCAAGACCAAAGTCAAAAGAAGAAACACAAGTGCCCCCTGCGTTCATGGTCGTATTTCTTTGCGTCCCTGTGGTCACATAATGATTGGCAGGTACTGAAGTCGGCGCAATTTTCGTGATATAACATTGTGGATATTTCAAGTAAGTGATAGAAACATCATCAATAAAAACAAAATCACCTTCGTCAACAAGTGCATTGGTTGCAAAACGGATATAAGTGGTTGAAGAGGCAAAAGGCGAAAGGTCTAAGTTATAAACATTTTGATAGGCCGTATCGGTTGTGCCATCGCCTGCAATGGTATAAATCGTTGTGAAAGTTGTGCCATTGATAGATGCTTGAACGAGAATATTTTCTCCCGCGATTAAAGTCCCAGAGGCTCTCCGATAAGAAAAGCTTAAGAAAGAATAGTTTGCACCGTTCGTATTGATTTGGCGTGTTGCTGACCTTGACACATCATCAAGCCGCAGTGCATTTGAGAAAGTACCATCTTGGAAAATCTCTACATCGGTGTTGGCTTCTGTTTGAGCGGGTGAAACACAGTATCCTACTGAGGGGTCCCCTGCGTCCACCCAATTTGTAAGCCAAGCGACTGTTCCATCAGAACCCGTTGCACATGAGCTGGTTCCTGTCGAAGTATCAAAATCATCACTGACGATTTTTCGTGGATATTGTATGAATTGATAACTGCCAGAACTATCAACCGTAACGGAATCCCTTAATTCATTTGCCTCGGCTGTTGTGTTGCAATTACCATCTAAATAGAGGTAAACTTTTGCGCCTGCAAACCCAGAACCGCCGTCATTATTTAAAGCATCTTTATTTCTATCTAAAAACACCTGTCCTGAAATACTATTTTGGTCACTTGGTAAAGGACATGAGTTAATTGTCACATAAACTGTCGCAAAATCGCAGACAATGGAGGGCGTTGAACAAATACTGTATTCAAAAACATCTGTTCCTTTAAAACCCGGATTAGGTGTATAAAGAATGGTACCATTGGCATTGAGCGTAACTGTACCATTCGCAGGTTGACGCAAGCCTAAATTGTTCAAAGAAGTCGGGTCAAGAATGGCTAAAAAGCCAATATCATTGTTCAAAACGGAAATGGTCACTGGTTGATTGGTCAACGTGAGAGCATAATCATCATTGGCAAAAAGCAATTTGGTTCCGCATAAAGGTTGCATCGTAGAGCCAACATCCCAATTGGGATTAGCAGGACTAGAAATAGACGGATCTTCCCCATAAACCATGGCAATTTTTGTTCCATCGCAAGTATAAACAGCCAATCCACTTTGGTCATTATCTGAATCCAACAATTTCACATAGTTCAAAGCACTGAGAGGAATAGCTACATCATAGCTTAATCCGCATGGACTTAATAGACCACCACTCAGTACCGCACCATTGTATTTGACATAAATGGTTGTATTTGCAACTGGTGTGACCCAAACAGGATTGCCATTTGCTGTGCCATTAGTAGAACCTGGTGCCCAAGCAATAGAGGAAAAAGTCGTCAGACGATTTTCCGCTATCAAATTGAAAGACCAATCATATGTTGAGCCACTGTTTCCTCCTACTGGAATCGGTGGAGATGGCGGCGTGTAAGAGTCCACGATTTCAATAGCGGTAAATGATTCGCCTGTTGGATTGACAAATTTGTAGGCAGCGGTTGCAGACAAAGCCAAAGGGAAACGGACAACGGTTTTAGCGGGCAAAACAATTGCCCCACTTGCCGGTGCGCCCGATGTCCAATTGATGGTGATAGACCGACTAAGGCTATTATACAGCATAACAACCGCACTATCAGGTGACTTTGTGGTTGGTACAGGCGTATAATAAGTATGTGAATACCAAGATGATGGAAAAATTGGGACTTCCCGACTTGAATAATTGTCAATACCACCAAAATGGACATCCACGCCCACAGGGGCAGAACTGGTCACAATGGCACCATTAAGAACACCCCCGTTGACAAGAAGCGATTGTCCTTCGTTTAATACTGTTGTTGTTTCAAAAGTTCCATTATTATCTTTATCAATATTGACAGTCGTGTTATTTTCTGAAGCTCTTACGAATAAAGCGGTGTAAGCAAAGTCTTGACTCGGGTAGTTCTGACCAACCGGAATGGTAAATGATTTACCAAAATCATTAGCTGGCGTCACGTTCGTTTTCATACATTGGAGACCAATTGTAGCAGGCTCTCCCATTGCTTGCGTAACCGTTATCAATCCAGAAGAAACAATTTTGTCTTTGCCATCATAAAAAATATTAGACGACACCCTCGGGTTGGCGGGTATGGTATTATCGAAAACGATACTTCCACCTGATGGAATAATATCATTAGGATATCCTGGTGCAATACCGTTAAAGGGATTGCCATCTCCCCA
>JAYTUQ010000151.1:0-1916 GCA_043744455.1 Saprospiraceae bacterium
GGAATCTGAAAAGTAAATCATGGGTGATTGATGTGCGACCTACGATGAAAGATCCCTCACAAGTTTTGGAATATCTGGGACGCTACACTCGAAAAGTAGCGATAAGTAATCATCGGATCAAACGACTCGAAGAAGATGGAACCATTCATTTTCAATTCAAAGATTACTCAGATAAAGGCAGAAAAAAAATGATGCGACTCAGTGGCCAGGAGTTTCTACGAAGATTCGAGCACCATATTCTTCCGAAAGGTTTTGTAAAAGTACGTTTCAGTGGATGTTGGTGCAACAGGAATAAAAGTGAAAGACTCTCTGCTATTCGAAAACAATTGAAGTTGTCTCCGCTACGTCCATCCGTAAAACAAACAGCACAGGTTCTACTCAGTGAACATTATGGAAGTGATATTACACTCTGTAAAAAGTGTAAGCAAGGACACATGGTTGTTGTTGCATCCGTTTTCGCTGGACAGATTCGCGATGGGCCGGAAGAAATAATTCAACGATGGAAAAAACTATGAGAGAAAACCGTTCTAATAAAATATCGCCCCTTCGTTTACCAGAAAATATCTAGAGTGAATAACTATGTCTAGTTGTATTCAAGAAAAATAAAATTTCAAATCAATGACTCCATACTTTTTAAAATATGCGAACGATCAATAAAAAAGTGCAGTGAAAAAAAATCCTAAGAGAAAATAGAACGATTGAAACTGCATAGGTAACGCCCCCGTGCGGTCGTTCAACAAGGGCTTAAACGAAAATCCCAACGAGGTCTACTCTTCGTTGGGATTTTTTGCGCGGGGATTTTCGTTAAGCCGACTTTATGTTGTGCGCAGTTTTACTCTATCATCAAGCGTCCTGTTTCAAGTTTGCCGTCACTGCTTATTACTTGGAAGAAATAAATTCCGTCAGTAAGTCCGTCACGATTAATTGTTGTTGTCTGCGCAGTAATTATTTGTCCTCTGACTTGTTCGCCAAACACATTGTATATTTTTAGTTCTGCACTTTCAAAATCTTTTTTCAGTTCAAGTGTTGTTGTCAGGTGAAATGGATTGGGAAAAACTTTTATCGCACCTTTCGTCAAAGAAATATATGCTGTGTTTGTTATGAGTTCGCAATTAGTTGTCGTGGTGGGATAAATTGTTTGTCCGTTTTGTGAGAAGCAATTAAGCCAAGACAAAGCTCCGTCCAGAATTCCGCAATCGGAAAAACCAAGAAGTCCAAATCGAGAACCTATTCCTTCAACCCAGTAAAGCCAACCTTGTCCATTCATGTTCCATCGTTTTCTATAAGTGCCGTCAATTAACATGGAGTCAATAGATGATACAATGTCGGGCATTGAAGAACAATATCTTTCCGTATAACCTTTCGCAGTGTCACCAACATGCAATGCAAAGTCATAAAGTAATTCCTCTGTATTGCTTCCAACTTGAATAAAATAAACTTTCTTATTCAATGTGTCCTGTCGTAACGCACCAGCATAATAACCCGACTGTATTCCATTTGTCCCACAACTTCCATTTGCCACTAAAAGAACTTTTGGAACTTGGATTTTATGATAGAGATTTGAATTGATTGTTGTGTCGTCCGAAATGGTGTATGAATAAAACTTCTGTTGTTGGTCAAAAAAGAAGCCACAAGGTTCGCTATAGTCAATATTCCAAATTGCGTTACTGTCAGGGAACGGATGGTAAACCGATGTCTGTCCGAAAGTAGAAACGGAAATTGTCAAAAGCAAAATTGTCAACCAAGTTTTCATTGCGGTCAGTTTGAATTAGCAGTACACTTTACTACGAAGCGCAAAAATTGCGCACAACATAAAGTCGGCTTATCGAAAATCCAAGGTACAAAAAATCCCTACAAAGTAAAGCCTTTGGAGGGATTTTCGATTAAGCCAACGTTGAACGACTGTGTGCGAGCCT
>JAYTUQ010000152.1:0-7331 GCA_043744455.1 Saprospiraceae bacterium
AAATTGACTTGATACACGTCACCAAAGGTATAGTAAACAGAAAATTGGATAGGTTTGTATTTTGTAAAAAATACAAACCTATCCAATTTTCTGTTTACTATACCTTTGGTGACGTGTATCAAGTCAATTTTTCTTTTTCAAAGTCATCAAATAAGTGGTCAAATCTGCCAATTGTTGATTGGTCATTGATTCATGGAAACCCGTTGGCATAAGCGATTCCGCGAGTTGTTTTTTACTGACCATTTCTTTGATTTTGTAGGATTGCAAGGAGCCATCGGGCAGTTTTATCATCCAATCCGTCTCTGTTCTGCTTGCCACCATACCCCTCAGTAAAGTGCCGTCTTTCATCTTAATGTCCCAACCTTCATAGCCAAAACTGATGCCTGCGTCGGGATATAGAATAGCTAACAATTGCCCTTCGCGCGGCAATTTTGAGCCAATTTCAGACAGTTTTGGACCAAAATCAACACCATCTCCATTTATTTGATGACAGGTTGAGCAGTAAGTTTTGAAAAGTTCCATCCCTGCTTTGGCATCGCTATTGAGTTTTAATATGTCCGGAATGGCAGGTATTTTTTTACCAACCGTTGCCGTACCACCTAAATAAGCCGCCGCTTCGTTGCGTACACTTCTACGCCAAGCATTGCTCACACCTTGTACGGCAGAAGGTATATAATTCTTTTCAATTTTTTTATTTTTCAACAATGCTAATACTAAATCCTCGCCGCTTGAACTGCCACCGAGAGCTTCAGTCGCTGTTTTTCGCATCAAAACAGAGCGTTTTTTATCCAAAGCGACCAATTGAAGCATATCGAGGCTTGTTTTACTGCCCATTCTGTGAATAGCTGTGAGCATTTTTGTAGCATCAGTCTCTCGTTTTTTATCATTGACAATAGACTTAAACAAAGTGACCCCCTCAGTATTTTTGAGTAAAATGGTCGCTGCTTTATTGGCATCATCATCTTTTAAAATCATGCCGACCAAACGTTGATTTTCAGAAGGCAATTGATAGCGGTCTGCAAATTCTAAATATTCTTTTCCTGTTAGGTTTTTCATCAATTTGCCAAGAATTGCCTTAGATTCTGCATTGTTTTTAACAAAATCAGCATCTAAATGGCGCAAAGCAATGGGTACTAAATCTGGTTCAGATTGTCCATTTTCTTTGATTATTTTCAGTAAAACGTCTGATTTATTTTTGCTGGATACAAAG
The DNA here is from genome assembly GCA_043744455.1 of Saprospiraceae bacterium. Taxonomy (GTDB): domain Bacteria; phylum Bacteroidota; class Bacteroidia; order Chitinophagales; family Saprospiraceae; genus JAAFJT01. The sequence continues at coordinate 1,211 of JAYTUQ010000152.1, forward strand.
TCGAAGGCGCGGAAATAGCGCAAACGGTCTTTGATAGAAACGGATTTATCAACAGCCAATGTACTTAAAAGTGTAGCAGATTGCTCACCTCTTGAACGCCAAACAATATCTTTTAAGGCATTTTCAGAAAGATTGGCATGATTTGACATACTTATTATTTGATCCAATAAGCCCTCCCACTGACCATCTGCCCCAATACCCAAAGCCTCTAAATACCAACGGTCTTTTCCGTCATATTGCATAGCTAAAGCTGTCAAAAGTGAAATTGTGTTGGGCGATTTATTATGTCTCAAAGCCAACATACACTCACGTCTAACCTGTGGGTCGGGGTCAGCTACCATGAGTTTTATGAGTTTTGTGATATCCAAATTTGTTTGCCGAGCGGCTCTAATTGCCGCAATTCTAAGGTCAGGATTTTCGTCCATAGCCGCTACTTCAATCATTTTATCACCTCCTTTTGCTTTTGCCAAAATCCAAAATAGACGTGCTTTCATACGAGGATTTGTCATTTGAGCATATGCTACCATCATTTTTAGGATACCTTTTTCATCTGCCTTGTGCAAAGCATTCCATGCTTTCCAACGAATAGACAAATTTGGATTTTCCAATGCTTTTAATGCCCCCTCAGTAGTCGAGTAGTCATAAGTCGGTACATTATAAGGTGTATTCGGTGGCGAAACGCGGAAAATACGCCCTCGATTTAAGTCACCTGCTTGATGTCCACCCACACCCGGGTCGTACCAATCGGCAATCATCAATGAGCCGTCGGGTGCAACGCAAACATCAGAAGGGCGAAACCACTGATCGTTGACACCTTCGACGATGTTGACAATCGAGGCTTTATAGCCTGCACCATCTTTTACAACAGGGTAGGAGCGCACGACATTTGGACCTGCATCGGCATGAATCATTTGATTTCTGAACACTTCGGGCAACAAAGTGCCTTCATAAACGACGATGCCGCAAGGTGAACCTGCGCCGGTTTGCAACAAATTCGGGACAACGCCTGGATCGTTCAGATGCCAATGCCGTCTCGGAATTTCGGGTTCGATATTGGTACGGTTCACTTGCCAACCTGCGCCCGTCTTTTCGTCGGTATAGCCATAATTGCCATAGTCCATGACATAATTGATGCGTACACCTTTGTTGCCGTCGTCGTCGTTGTCACTTTGCCACATCGTACCGTAGCTGTCTGTGCAGACTTCGTAGTTGTTACGGAAGTTATTGCCCATGACTTCAATATTCGTCATATCGGGATTGCAGCGAAAAACCATACCCATGCGATAGTTTTTCAAGGAAATTTCCTTGCCCTCCTTGTCTTTCAAGACATTGCCTTTGCCGTCTTTGAGGGTTTGTCCTTCATTACCAAAATTGAAATAAAATTTGCCATCAGGTCCAAAAGTGAAGGCGTGCATACCGTGGTCGTGCTGTGTACCGCCCATGCCTTGGAGCAGAATTTCCTTCTTATCGGCTTTACCATCGCCATTTTTATCAGTAAAAAGCCAAACGTAAGGGCTTTGCGATACAATAGCTTGGTTGCCCATGACCCAAATCCCCAAGGGAGCTTCGACTTCTGGACCTTGATAAAAGACCGTGCTTTTGTCGGAGATACCATCACCGTTGGTATCTTCCAAAATCAAAATTCGGTCTCCTGCTTTGTGTGTTTCTTTGCCTGTTATGGCGGGGCGATAGTTAAAAGCTTCGCAAACCCAAACGCGCCCTTTGTCATCCACATCAATATTCGTTGGATTGGTCATAACTGGTTCAGAAGCAAAGAGTTGTATGCGTAAGCCGTCGGCAACTTTTAGTCCTTTAATAGCATTTTCGGGCAGACGTTTTTCATCTTCAGACAATGTATCGCCTAATGTTGTATGATTAAAATGTCCAGAAAAGGAAGGGAAATTATTATTTAACAATAAACTACCGATAAAAAAAATGGGTAGTAGTAGCGTGAAAAGAAGCGGGTTTGATTTAGTCATAGTCATTAATATTTGATTCTTGTTGAGACACCCCCTCAGTATAAGGCGGTGGTTTTTACTAATGACAGCTAAGTTAGACAACCTTTTTGTTTAGGGAAATTTTTTTGTGGCTAAAACTTAAGAAACAGCTTTAAGGCGATAAAACAATTGACTTTTTTTATGAATAAATAAAAGGCTGACTCAAAAAACATGAGTCAGCCTTTGGTTTAATACATTAAGGAATTATCAAACGCTTACACTAACATTTGCCAAAGCACTCATCATTTTCATATATAACTCATTAGGTTTGAATGGTTTACTCACATAATCATTCATACCAATTTCAAAACAACGGTCAGCTTCTTGTTTACTTGCCGTTGCCGTCAAGGCAATAATGGGAATGGCAGATTTTTCGCGGATGCGAATAGTGGCATCAAAACCATTCATTACGGGCATTTGTAAATCCATCAAAATCAAATCGTAGCCATGGGCTTTGAATTTTTCGACACCGATTAAACCATTTTCAGCAATATCAACAGTTACCAAAGGTGACCAATTCATCAGCAATTTTTTGGTTGCCATTTGGTTCAAGAAATGGTCTTCTACCAAAAGAATTTTAAGCGGTTCGTCGGGTGCTGTGGCATCAAATTGTAAGACCTTTATCGTTTTGATAGGCAAGGCAACTTCAAACATCGTCGTATCATTGTTTTTAACCGTAATATTAAAAGTGCCTTTCAATATTTTGACTAATTTAGATACAATGGCGAGTGATAATTGTTGTTTGTCATTTTCGTTTATATCGTTTTTTATAGTTTCAAGGATTTTATTTTCTTCTAATAATTCCTTTATTTGATTGGTTGTCAATGTTTTACCTGTGTAGGAAGCTCCAATATTCAGCATAGCTTGTTTATCTACTTGGGTGACATCGAGCGCAACATTCATCCTATTGCCAGTTGGTGTATATCGGGTAGCATGGTCAATAAGGTTGTAGATAATTTGTGTAATTTTTTTGCTATCTGCTACGATTTTTTCTGGCAAATCGTTTCCCAATGAAAAATCAAGTTTCACTTTAGCATTGTCGGCTTTGATTTGAATGACTTTTTTGAGCGAATTACTAAAATCAGTAATAGGTATTTCCTCGTTTTCAGGCTTCAAGTTTTGGCTAACAAGCATGGAAAAGTTGAGCATATTGTTAATCATCAATGACAAGTCATCAACAGATGTTTTTAACCCATCAACAAGTTCTGTTTGTAGCGGTGAAATGGTCGTCGTTTCTATGACATATAACAAATTGACAATACTACTGAGGGGGGTCCTGATGTGAAAACTCATATCTTGCATCGCTTCATCTTTCATCATTGATGTTTGACGATTGATATTTTGTTCGACAATCATCTGTTCGCTGGTTTTGCGTTCTGTAATGTCTTGAACACCGCCAACAAGCATCGTGCGGTTTGTCATATCATCACAAAACACTTGTCCATGTATCGCCAACCACTTTATAGACGTGCCATCCACCACGATTCGGTGTTCTACTTTATAGAGTTTACCGTCTTTCATGGCGTTTTCAAAAAACTCCTCAATGGCTTCTTTGTCTTCATAATGCACATAATTGATATAATCAGAAAGTCCTGTTGTAATGCTGCCAGGCAAAAAACCAAAAATGCGGTAAATTTCGTCCGTCCAAATCATTTCATTCGACACCAAATCCATTTCCCAATTGCCAAAACTAGCCAATTGTTGCGCTTTGACGATTCTGCGCTCATTAATCGTCATTTCTCTTTTTGTTTCTTCCAGCTTTTGTACCTCTTTGTGGCGTTGAATCGCATAACGGATAGAGCGACCTAAGAGTTTTCCGTCAAATTGACCTTTGACGAGATAGTCCTGCGCACCCGCTTTTACAGCTTGATAACCCACAATTTCATTGTTAACTCCTGTTAAAACAATCACTGGAACATGGGGCACTTTTTCCAAATACAAATTCAAGGTTTTGAAGCCTTGTGTATCTGGCAATGATAAATCAAGCAAAACAATATCTATTTCCTGCTTATTGATGACATCTTGGCCTTCAAAAAGTGTTTCAGCGAGGTACAACTCGTATTTGAAAGCGGCATCTTTCATAAATATTTTTACGAGTTGCGTATCACCAGGATTATCCTCAATAAGTAGGATATGGGTGGATTGTCTATTATTCATAGGATGTGGTATAGTCGTTTACCTTGTTAAAAATTAAGTTTTCTCTATATTCGTATGTTCATGTGTGCTTGCTAAGAAGTAAATGACTTAAAATAATATGTTCAAATAGCATAAATAATTAAACAAGATTAGATTGATAATCAATTACTTATAAAATTTTTTATTTCAATGAAGATGGCAGGATTGCCGTCATTAACCAAAAATCTTCAATTTTTTGGACAATATCAAAAAATCGGTCAAAGTCAACGGGCTTATTGATATAAGCATTGACTTCAAGGTTGTACGTTTTCTGAATATCTTGGTCGGCGTTGGAGGTTGTCAAAACGACCACCGGAATATTGTGCAAAAGAGGATCCGCTTTAATTTCAGCTAATACCTCACGCCCGTCTTTTTTCGGGATATTCAAATCTAAAAGAATCAAATCGGGCCGAGTCGAATTTTGAAAGGGCGTTTGGTGGCGTAAATAAGCAATGGCTTCCTCGCCATCCATCGCCACATTTATTCTTATAGGCATACGTGCTTCGCGAAATGCTTCTTGAGTCAACCGAACATCGCCTGGATTGTCTTCGACGAGTAAAATATCAACAGGTTTTGAAAATTTATGCATTGATTATATAATGTTAAGTGAAGATTTATGTTATGAGATTTTTAACTTCAGATTGAGACTTGATTGTCTGTTTGCAAATTTCAACCCAAAATTGGGTAATTTTTTACTTATTAAAAAATTAAATATCAAAATCAGTGCCTATTTTTGCTCACACACCGCAAAATATGCGGATTACCGATTTATATTTGCCCACAATGTTCATTTGTGACATCTTATTAATTATAAAATAGGGATTTATGGTTTTAATTTTGAATGACTTAATCGCAAAAAAAAAATAATGCACCCAATTTCAGAATATCAAATACTTTTTCATAAATATCTTGAAGAACACACCTTTTCACAACAGCCTGTTGAGCTTTATGAGCCTGTAAACTATATCCTTAGCATCGGCGGCAAGCGGTTGCGTCCGTTGTTAGTCTTGATGGGTTGTGAGTTGTTTTCTGATAATATTTCTAAGGCATTGCCCATCGCCATGGCAGTTGAAGTTTTTCACAACTTTTCATTGTTACATGACGATATTATGGATGCAGCCCCTTTGCGGCGTGGTCAACCAACTGTCCATACAAAATACAGCGTCAATACGGGCATACTTTCAGGCGATGTGATGCTCATTTGGGCTTACCGTTTTTTGACAGATACTGAGGCGGGCGTGCCAGAAAAACAAATTCGTTTGATTCATATTTTTAATAAAATGGCAAGGGAAGTATGTGAAGGGCAACAAATGGATATGAATTTTGAGACACGTGACGATGTAACAGTTCCTGAATACATCAAAATGATTGAGTTTAAAACGTCTGTACTCATTGCGGCAGCTTTCCAAATGGGTGCGCTCATTGGAGGCGCAACCGAGACTGATGCCGAACATCTTTACGAGTTTGGGCGCAACATAGGTATCGCTTTTCAGATTCAAGACGACATACTCGATTCATTTGGCGACCCTTTAAAATTTGGTAAAAAAGTAGGCGGGGACATCATACAGAATAAGAAAACATTGCTTGTGCTTAATGCCTTGAAGTTAGCAAATGCCACGCAAAACATTGATTTGCAAAATCTTATGTCAACGAGTGACGTAGATGAAGTAGAAAAAATTGAAGCCGTTAAAAGTATTTTTGAAGCCACTGGAGCAACACGTTTGGCTGAATTAGAAATGGAAAACTACCTTAAACTCGGTTTTGAACACCTCGATGCCACCCCCCTCAGTATAGAAAAGAAAAATTATATGCACGACTTTGCAAACGACTTGATGAAGCGTGAAAACTAAAAAAATGAGGTTGTCTCAAAAGGTAAGCATTGATTTTTGAGACAGTATATCATTTGGAATAGAGCGCAGATTTAGGAAATTTTAAAAATTTCCTAAATC
>JAYTUQ010000153.1:0-68320 GCA_043744455.1 Saprospiraceae bacterium
ATGTTAAGGTTCTGTCCATTTTATAATCCTTTTGATGAACCTCAAAATTAACACGACTTTTTGACGCTTTTTTTTATCACGACTTAGTGGCGGTTATCAATACTTATAACTAAATACTTATCTCAACACATCGAACATCCGCGAATACTTTACAATAAAACTCTGCGCATTCGGGTCGCCTTTATAAGTCGAGTGATTGAAAACTACAAATAGACCTGTATTCGCTTGTTGCAACCAACCGAAGCGCAAATTGGCAGACCATGCATCAACGACACTGTTGTATTGCACCAAACTTTGCACGTAGATACGCGGCGTAAACGAATACGACAAACGCGTTCTGATGATATTGGTTTTAAAATTACCATATGGCAAATTGATATCGTTCCGGTCGAGGATAAATTGAGAATTGAATTTATCGCCAAAACGCACACCGACAGTCACTGAATTGTTAAAGCGTTTACCGCCAAAAAAGCCACCCAATACGTGACGTGTACTGATAAATACGGGCTTGCTTTGGTTTGTAAAAAAGACTATTTGCGCCTCGCTGTGGTCATACCTACCTACTGGAACGGTTACGCCTTTTGAAATTTCGAAGGGAACATAGACCCCCTCAGTATATCGCTCTTTTTTGAACTAATTTTTAATTTTCAAAATTTATTGAAATTACTTTCAATAAATTTTGAAAATTCAGAAAACAGGAATATATTTGTATTATCATTCACAATTAAAACTTCTGAATCATGGATACGAAATATCGCTTATTGCAATTTGACTATTGGATTCAAACCATTTTGGCGGCGGCTGTTTTGGCTTGTTTTGTTACTGTTTATGGCTTTTTTATCGGCATTTGGGGCTTAATCCCCTTTGGAGCTGTACAAGTTTTAAGTAGCTTGATTTTTATTCTTTTTTATCAAGATAAAAAAAGATTGCCTTATCTCTTATGCGTTGCTGTTTTCTTCCTACTTTGGTATGCTTCAAGCACGCTAAGTTATAGGGCTAATCCAGAATGGATACAAGGTTTCAACTTCGTTTTATGCCTTATTCCACCGACTTTAGGTGTGTGGTATTTTACAATAACCCGTTCAGACTATAAGACTTTGAAGCAACAAAAAGGAGAGGTTTATTTTAACGACGAAGAGATTTTAGACGCTTAAATATTTTTATAACTGCTTTAATTTCAAACAATTATGCGAGCATCCATCAAATTTTGGTTCTTTGATTTTTTTCAAAATACTGTTTTCGCCTTTCTCGTTTGGCGTGAAAAAATGAAACGACATTTCAACAAACACCCACGTTCTTTTTGGGATTTGTAATAGCTATGAAAATGACATCATGCCCCCTCAGTATAAAAGGTCATATTATCCCAATTTTTAAAAAAATTTACCCAACTCCTTCAAAACAAAAAAAATCCCCGAAAGCAGAGCCATCGGGGATTTATCGAAATTATGGTTTAACCTTAATATTTAGATATTAAAAGTTTGAACTTACTGGTTATCAAATTGCTCTTTCAAAGCAGATAATGCTGATAAGTCCCCTAAAGTGTCTTTTTCAACGCTTTTTTGAACATTTTCGCCATCTTTACGCGCTTCAGCATCTTCAGCTCTTTTCTCTTTACGAGCAGCATCGTCCGCTTCACGGCGAATATCTTCGTTGAAACGAGAATGAGAAACGAGAATACGCTTGTCTTCGCGGTTGAACTCAATAACTTTTACTTTAATCACTTCGTCAACTTCAGCCGTGGTACCATCTTCTTTGCGGATGTGTTTTACGGGCGCAAATGCTTCTAAGCCGTGCGGCAAAGTAACGATAGCACCGCGATCGTCTTTGCGCAAAACAGTTGCTTCATGAAGAGAACCGATAGGGAATACTGATTCGAAGTTGTCCCAAGGGTCGTTTTCAACTTGCTTGTGACCGAGCGACAATTTACGGGTGTGGCTATCAATTTCGAGAATAATAAGGTCAATGATTTGACCCACTTTTGTAAACTCAGAAGGATGCGCAAAACGTTTTGTCCAAGACAAATCGCTGATGTGAATCATGCCGCCCACACCTGGTTCCAATTCGATAAAGACACCGTACTGAGTGATGTTTTTAACTTCGCCTTTATGACGTGTACCAACAGCGTATTTTTCTTCAACGATATTCCAAGGGTCGCCAGTCAATTGCTTAATAGACAACGACATTTTACGGTCAGCGCGGTCGATAGTAACAACGCGTGCTTCGCGTTCTTCACCAAGTTTGAAAAACTCTTTGGCAGCAATAGGTGTATTCGCCCAAGTCACTTCACTGACGTGGATAAGACCTTCGACACCGGCATTGATTTCCAAAAATGCGCCGTAATCTTCAATATTGACGATTTTACCTTTAACGATAGACCCCTCAGTAATTTCAGCATCTAACACTTCCCAAGGATGTGGCAACAATTGTTTCAAGCCCAAGCTGATACGTTTTTTGTTGTCGTCGAAATCAAGTACAACGACGTTGATTTTTTGGTTAAGCTGTAACACTTCGCTTGGGTGATTGATTCTTCCCCAAGAAACGTCTGTAATATACAACAAGCCATCTACGCCGCCCAAGTCCAAAAATGCACCGAAATCAGTGATATTTTTGACCGTACCTTCCAATACTTGACCTTTTTCTAAGCCACCGAGGATAGCTTCGCGTTGTTCGGCCAAATCGCTTTCAATCAATGCTTTGTGTGAAACGACAGCATTTTTGATAACTTCGTTGATTTTAACAACTTTGAACTCCATGACTTTACCAACGTATTGATCATAGTCAATAACAGGCTTGATGTCAATTTGAGAACCTGGTAAGAATGTTTCCAAACCACCTGCGTCAACAATAAGACCGCCTTTAGTTTTGCTGATAACTTGACCACGAATGACAGTACCATTTTGGTGCGAGTCAACAATTGCTTCCCAAGCGCGCAACAATTTTGCTTTGCGACGGCTCAATTGCAATTGGCCTTTCGCATCTTCTTGACTTTCAACGTAAACGTCAACGTAATCGCCGATTTTCAAATCAGGAATGTCGCGGAAATCATTGATGGCTAACAAACCATCAGATTTGTAGCTGATGTCTAAAACAACATCATTGCCAGAAATAGCAGACACGCGACCTTTAACAATTTCGCCGACATTAAGCGATTTCATACTTGTGTTGTAACGCAACATCAATTCATCGCGCTCTTCGTCGGTATACATAAGTTGACCGCGTTTGTCACGCTCCCAGTTGAAATCATCATGTGCAGAACCAGGTGCAGGTGTGTCGTCAATGACAAGGTCTTCGATTGGCTCTTCTACCTCTTCTTCCGTCGCTTCTTCTGCAATACCTTTTGTCGTAACTTCTTCTGCAACAACTGCTTCAATAGGGGCAGGTGCTTCAACAGCGGCTTCTACAACTGCCTCTGCTTCTTTTACGGCAGCAGTCGGCATTAAAGCAGTCGCTTCTTCTTGTGTGTGAAGTGGCAATGAACGAGCAATTTCTTGACCGTTGCCTGCTTTGACAACCACATAGAAAAGATTGCGAACTTCTTCAGTTGAGAAACGCTTAGAGTCTGTTGCGTTTTTCAAGAAGGATTCAGCGCCATTGTCGCGAGAAGTTACTGAACTGTAGCCTTCTGAACGGAACTGAACGCCCCCCTCAGTATTGACAACAGCAAAATAATGTTTTCCGTTTTCATGCGTAAAACGCACGATGTTGTTTTCGTCGGCAGTGCCTTGATTTGCATAATCACCCGGAACGAGATAATCGTCTTGTAGATGTTCGATTGTTTCTTCAACCATTGTAATAAAATAGAAAAAAGTTTCAAATAGAAATTTTGTTTACAAACCATTGATATTCAAATTTTTATTGAATCAAACATGATCCTTTGCATTTACAAATTCTCTATTGTTTTAACATGTAAAAAATAGACTCACATCATGCCCGAGCCGTTGGGCAGCCTTACAAGCAAGCATATTGCTCAATTGCGGCGCAAAGTTAGTATCTTTTACGTGAAAAAATAAGTGTAGTTTAAATATTTATAGTTTTTATTAAAAAAAAACACATAAAAACGAACTTTTTCTTCGTCTGACAAACAAAGACTACTTTTACCGAAAAAAAGAGTCCATGAATTTAGATTCATTAGTATATCAAGTCGTAGACATTGCCCGTGAGGCGAGTGTTGAAATCCTAAAAATTTATCACTCCTCTAATTTGCACATACAAACAAAGAACGATAATTCGCCCGTAACGGCTGCCGATCTCGCCTCAAATGGTATAATTACTGATGGGTTGTCAAAACTCAATCCGAATTTGCCCATTTTATCGGAGGAAACCTTAGAGATTCCCTATGAAACACGTCGTTTCTATGACTATTTTTGGGTTGTTGACCCACTCGATGGCACAAAGGAGTTTATCAAACGCAATGGTGAGTTTACGATTAATATTGCTTTAATTCATCAAAACAAACCTGTCTTAGGCGTTGTTTATACACCAGATACTGAGGGGGTCTATTTTGCAGTAAAAAATGGGGGCGCATTTAAAATTCAGAATGGCGTAGAAGAACGCATTCATTGTAGCACTTTTCGCTTGAAGGATAGAGGTTTGAAGATTCCCATTTCACGCTCTCATAGGAATGAAGCAACTGATAAATTGTTTGAAGACTATATTGACCCAGAATTGATACCCTGCGGAAGTTCCCTCAAATTTTTGAAAATTGCCGAAGGTTCTTTCGATATTTACCCACGCATCGGTACAACTATGGAATGGGATACAGCCGCGCCGCAAATTGTTTTGGAAGAAGCGGGTGGTCATATTTTAGAATGGCACACACGTAAACCTTTAATTTACAATAAAATGGACTTACGGAATCCTAATTTTATTGCTCATGGTATTATTATTTAGATAGACTCGAATGTCACGAATGTCACGAATTAATCAGATGCGTTCTTTAAAATACTCATTTTATCTAATTCGTGTTATTAGTGAAATTCGTGTTAGAAAAACAGTTTACTTTATAGTTCAAAAAATACAATAAAAATGTCCGCAAATCAAAAGGATACAGATATTATCAAGGAAGTAACAACCATTTTTAGCAAGCATTTGGAAGTCAGTGGCTTTCGGAAAACACCTGAACGATATGCTATTTTAGAAGAAATATACCGTCGTGGCGACCACTTTGACGCTGAAGCTTTATATATCCACATGAAAAACCAAAGCTATCGAGTCAGTCGTGCAACCGTTTATAATACACTCGACCTTTTGGTGAATTGTGATTTAGTGCGGAAGCATCAATTTGGAAAAAACCTCGCGCAATACGAAAAGTCTTATGGTTTCAAACAACACGACCATACGATATGCGTGGACTGCGGCAAAGTTGTTGAGTTTTGCGATCCGCGCATTCAAAACATCAAAACGATGATAGGCGATTTATTAAATTTTAAAATTACGCATCACTCGCTCAACCTTTATGGTGTCTGTGGCATTTGCCAGAAAAAACGGGATTTTGAACGAGAATATATCATTCCTGACACCCTCCTAAATGATTAGCTAATAACTGAAAATGGATAGTGAATAATGAAAAAAAGCGACCCCTCAGTAAATTGAGCGATCGCTTTTTTATTATCCATTAGAAAAATTACTTTCCCGTAAAATGCTTTAACATAATGACTTCACGTTCAGTTAAAGTCCGATAACCAGCGCGGGGCAAGTCTTTTTTAGTTAAACCACCATAAAAAACACGATCAAGACGCGTCACTTGATAGCCTAAATGCTCAAAAATGCGGCGAACGATGCGATTTTTACCGATATGAATTTCAATCATCACCTCATGTTTTGTCGCACCACTCACATATTGAACGCCATCAACTTGTGCCAAACCATCTTCTAATTCAATGCCTTTGGCGATGCCGTCGAGGTCACTTTTGGTCAAAGGCTTATCTAAAACAACATGATAGAGTTTTTTGATAAGATAACTTGGATGAGCCATCTTTTGAGCCAAATCACCATCATTTGTCAATAACAACAAGCCAGTCGTATCGCGATCAAGCCGCCCAACAGGAAAAATACGTTCTTTTACAGTTCGTTTTATCATATCAAGCACTGTTTTTCTGCCCCGTTCATCGCTCACAGTCGTAATCGTATCTTTTGGTTTATTCATCAAAATATAGATTTTTTGCTCCACTGGTTTAATTTCTTTTCCCTTGTATTTGATGATATCGGTCGGTAATACCCGTAGACCTGGTTCATTGACAACTTTGCCATTGACAATTATTTCACCTGCCAAAATCATCTCTCCAGCCTTGCGACGTGCTGCGATACCACACATCGCAACGTATTTGTTCAGACGTGTATCGTCGTCATCAGCAGGCGTCGATTTAGCAATATGTGGCTTAAAAACGCCTTTTTCGTTTGCTTTAAACGTAGAAGTAGCTTTTTCATGTGCACTTTTATTTCTCGGACGCATTTCTCGAACCGGCTTTTCAGAGCGTTTAGGATGTGCATCATCTTCTGTATTTACCTTTCTTGTAGGACGGTCGTCTGTTTCAATAGTACGTTTCGGACGGTCGTCAGAATTGAACGTGCGTTTTGGACGGTCATCTGAATTAAAATCGCGCTTCGGACGGTCGTCAGAATTGAACGTACGTTTTGGACGGTCATCTGAATTAAACGTACCCTTTGGACGGTCGTTAGAATTGAACGTGCGTTTTGGACGGTCGTCAGAATTGAACGTGCGTTTTAGACGGTCGTCAGAATTAAAATCGCGCTTCGGACGGTCATTTGAATTGAAATCGCGTTTTGGACGGTCGTCAGAATTGAACGTACGTTTTGGGCGGTCGTCAGAATTGAACGTACGTTTCGGACGGTCATTATCACGTGGAGAGTCTGAACGTTTCGGACGGTCGTCCGAATTAAATGTACGCTTTGGGCGCGCATCACTCTTAGGTTTGTCGGAACGCGTAGGGCGTCCACTTTTTTGGGGTTTTTCTGTCCGCTTCGGACGCGGGCTGTCTTTCGACGGTCGCTTTGAACTTTTCATTATTGAAATTATTGAAAAAAATTAAAAATGCCCCCCTCAGTATTTCCATCTGAATTTAGACGATTTTATGAGTAGGTGGTTAAAAAAACTAAAATTATCCATTGTCAACTATCAACTTCCCATCGGTTAATAGCAATCCCAATTAAACCAGGCTTTTGAAAAATCTTTTTTTAGCAAAGCCGATTTGGGTATGAAAAAATGGGCGACACCTGAATCGCCTAATGTAATATGTGTATCCGTATCTATCTGTAACAATAAAACATCGTCTTTGACTGCCTCTTTATATCGCGGGTCATCTTGTGTAAAATGCGCGTAACCACTCAATTTATGTCCTATGCCATCAAAAAATTCGTACAGTGTATCCTCATCTTCGCTTGAAATTTCCTCTGAACCAATAAGCGGAATGATGTTTTGCGTTCTAACATCGGTTGGGCTGCCATAGTTGTCAATTAGCTGAAAATCAAGTGAATGCGGACAATTTATCGGACATTCTTCAAATAAATCCTCTTTTAAAAAAGAAAAATCGGTCGTTAAAGACGTTTTTACTGAGGGGTCTTCCCAAAAGATAATTTTATAATCTTTCATTTCTGTCCATTCTGTTGGCGATTGAAAGAATTGTAAAATACCTTTTTCAGGAAAATCTTTTAATGGGTGTGTTTCTGCAAAATTAATTTGCGCCCACATCAGCATCGGTTGCCCATTTTCATCTTTTGGATAGACAGCATTTTCAGGCAAATAGGGTTTACCTAAAAAACTGCTTTGCAAAGGCGTAAGGTCTTCCAAACGGCAAGGCGTGCTTTTTATTTGAAGACTTTGCATTTTTGCATTTTCAATATCGGCTTCAAAAGGTTTTAGAAAATCGGGTAGTACCATTTTACTTTAAAATAATTCTCAATTAATAATTTGTTGCAATCAGGCATTACAAAACTCTTTGAAAATCAATCACTTCTGATTGTGTTAATCTTTTCCAACTTTCAAGAATATTCATTATATCCATTTCTGATTTGGCTGCTAAACCTAAATGGTATTCTCCTTTTTCAACCTTTTTTGCAAGGCTTTTGTCATGGTGTTCATGTGGCTTTCCTTCGCTGCATTGCTTACAAATATATCGAATTGAATCTGTCCAATTTTCAAACCCACAACCTCTCTTATCTAAAATTTCTTCAATGGAATTTAGCAATTTAATGTCTTCTACTTGAACCCAGGCAGAAAAGGTTAAATAAGGAGACTTTTCGAACAATTCTAATTCATCAAAAACCGGAAATTCAAAACCGTTATGAGTTCTTATACCATTAGGTGCGCCATCGTTTAAAACTATATCTTTGAAACGTCTTTTACTATCGGGCGTTGGCACATTATGGATAATGGCTCTTGCTGGGTCAATCCTATCTGTCCAAATTACTTCTTTATTTTCCTTCAAACGTACAGGCGTTATCCCTAAATCCATACGTAACTCTGTGTTTTCCTTCTCATTAGGCAACTTTATGCCAAATGTTTTCCAAGCATCTCTTGCTGTTTTCCAATCTTTTAAAGCAGTTGCGGCTATACCTAAATTCCATATTGTTGCTTTATCAAATGGGTCTAATTCTATAGATTTTGCATTATAAGTCAAAGAGTTATACCAATCACAACGATATTTATAAATCAAACCTAAATTATAATAGGGCACAGCCCAAGTTGGGTCAGACTCTATTGTTTTAAGGTAAACTCTAATTGTTTCATCGGTTTTACCTTCCTCTTCTAATTCTAATGCAAGGTCGAGCAGCTTTTTTGCTTTCTCTCTATTAACCATTTTATAAATGTTTAATACTATTTATGAATATCCCCCGATTCAAACTTATCATACTGAGGGGGGGTAAAATTTTTCATCAAAGCCAATAAGTCGGCTGGTTCGTCTGCAAAAACAACGTTTGCACGATAAGCAGATTGTAAAAAGCCTTCATTCATCATTTTATCCAACATCACAATCATTGGGTCATAATAACCAGCTACATTTAGAAAACCACATGGAAATTTCCGATTTCCTAAGATAGTGAGCATCAAAATTTCGCCAATTTCATCCAAAGTACCATAACCACCTGGCATGGCAATAAACGCATCAGATAGGTCAATCATCAAGTTGCGGCGTTCAAACATGGTATCAACCATGTGCATTTCACTTAATGTATGGTGCAAAACCTCTCTTTTTCCTAAGAAATGAGGCGCAACACCTATGACATGACCGCCATGTTCTAAAACAGAACTGCCGATTATGCCCATCAATCCGACATTGCCACCACCATACACTAAGCGGATGTTTTGTTTTGCCATCAATGCTCCGAGTTCTGCTGCTTTTTCAGCATATTTTGGATTATTGCCTTTCATTGAGCCGCAATAGACGGCGATGCTTTTGAATTCCATTTTATCAGTCATTGGTCAATTGTCATTAGTCATTATTGTCATCAAATGACACAATGACTAATGACTTTTTAAACTAAATCAAGTCCTATATCCTTACGGAAATATTTGCCTTCAAAATCAACACGTTGCGCGTATGCGTTAGATATAGACAGCGCAGAAGGTATATCGTCACCAAATCCTGTGATTGCCATGACGCGACCACCGTATGTAACAATTTGATTGTCAATGCTTTTTGTTCCTGCATGAAAAATAAGAGCGGCTTCTACCCCCTTCCCGATGGCATCGGGATTTCGTTCCTCAACAGTATTTTTAATGATATGACCTTTTTTGTAGTCATTTGGATAGCCACCTGCGGTCAAAACAACGGTTGTGGCAGTTCGTTTATCTTGTAAAATTTGAACTTCTGATAATTTGCCTTCACTTGTTTTGACAAATAAATCCACCAAATCATTTTTCAAGCGAGGAATGACGACTTCTGTTTCAGGGTCACCCAAACGACAATTGTATTCAATCACTATCGGTTCGTCACCTACCTTTATTAAGCCAAAAAAGACAAAACCAGTATAATCCATCCCCTCAGTATGCAAGCCATTTATCGTCGGTTTAATGATGCGTTCTTCTACTTTCGACCATAAAACAGCATTCACAAATGGAACGGGACTGACTGCACCCATGCCGCCGGTGTTCAAACCAGTATCACCTTCGCCGATACGTTTATAGTCTTTGGCTTCGGGTAAAATCACGTAATCCTTACCATCGGTCAAAGCAAAAACGGAAAATTCGATGCCATCTAAAAATTCTTCGATGACCACTTTACGACTCGCTTCGCCAAATTGACCATCGAGCATTATTTTTAAGGCATCAACTGCTTCATCTAAATCATTGATAATCAATACACCTTTGCCCGCAGCCAGACCATCAGCTTTCAAAACATAAGGCGGATTCATTGTTTTCAGAAAAGAGACCCCCTCAGTATGTTCCGTGATTTCGGCATAACGCGCCGTCGGAATGTGGTGGCGTGCCATAAATTTTTTGGCAAACGCTTTTGAGCCTTCGAGTTGCGCGCCGTAAGCAGCAGGTCCGATTATAATAACGTGTTGTAAATCAGCATTTTTTCTAAAAAAATCAGTCACCCCACGTACCAAAGGCTCTTCGGGTCCAACGACAACAAGTTTTATATTTTTTTCTAAAACGAAAGACTTAATTCCTTGAAAATCATTGATTTGTAAAGCGATATTTTCGCCAACTTGCGAAGTTCCTGCATTGCCAGGAGCAATAAAAAGTTGTTCGCAAAGTGAACTTTGATGCATTTTCCACGCCAGTGCATGTTCACGTCCACCAGAACCAAGAAGTAAAATATTCATAAAAAAGAAGTATTTTTCAAAAAACGCTGCAAATAAACGGCGTTTATATCGAATTCCGCTTGTTTTTAAAGCCTTCTTTTCAGTTTTTCGTTGCGACTAATACATAATAATTAAAAATAAATTCATGTTTTTTCAAAATCGTTTTTTCAATGGTACAACCCCGTTCTGTCAACATGGCTTGATATTCGGCTAAATCGAATTGGTGCGGGTGCAATATATCGCCTGGCAAGGCTTGGAAAATATGTTTGAGCAAAGGAAAATTATGTGCATCTATTGAGACAATGAGTTGACCGCCTTTTTTGGTAGCAGCGACTAAAATATCGAAACAGCGCGCGAGGTCGGCAACGTGATTGATGGCATTGAGACAGAAAACAGCATCATAAGCGTCTTGTTTATCGAAATTTTCAAGCGGTTTGCTGTAAAAATGCACATTTGGATAGAGCGTTTTTCTGAAATGGGGTAAGGTCGTTTCATACTCGTCGAGCAAAGGATCGAGGGCATCTACTTTATGATTTTTAAAAATCATAAAAATACCTGCGGGACCACAACCTGCATCAAAGATTGATTTTTGCCCCCCCTCCCCGAAGGCATCGGGATTTCCTTCGTCAACAGTATTTAGATGAGAAAGTCCTATTTCAGCAAGTAATTTTTGCCAATAATCTGTTTTCCAAACGGCATAATCCGTAGTAGGCTTGTTTTTGAGGTAGCGTTGCCACCAACGAATTTCGGCAGCTTGAGCAATTTTCCAGCGAAAGGTCATAGGTTGGATATTGGTTATTGGTGTATTGGTTATTAGTATATTGGTTATTCGTTACCAATAACCAATATACTAATAACAGATTTAAAACCCATCTGTTGGTTTTCGTTTATAAAAATCTATACCCGAGCCATGTACCCAGCCTACAGTACCGCGTTTAGTTTGCACTTTAAACCAAGGCTTTGTGATAGATGTCCCATCGGCTAAACGGACGGTTTGGACTTGTACACTCGTTTCTTCGAGGAAGTAAACTTGGTCGTTCAGTTTTAGTTTTCCTTTAACTTTTGACTTTAAATCGGGTTTTGAGCGAATATTTAACCCATTTATAAGGACATAAAGCATCGTATTGCTTGGCGGAGCGGTCGTAGGTTCAGGAACAGATTTCGACGTGATAACAGGCGGCACTGTCGTCCGTGCTGTCGCTGGTGATGTTGTAATAGTGCTGTATGGCTGTGGTATATTTTGAACTGTTGGTGTGGGCGTATTCGTTGGCATAGCCGGTAGTGGCGCGGGTTGCTGTTGATACAGAGGGGCTTCGGGTTGAGGAATTGTATTAGTGATGGCGGGTTGCTTCAAAATTCTTGCACGGGAAGCAGCAGGCGAGGTTAAGGTATCTAAAACACTTATATTTCCTTCTGTCGCTGTCGTGATTGCCGCTTCTTCTCTTTTCTTTTTACATCGGGACATACCCCATAAACCAATACAAATCATGAAGACAAAAATGATGGCGGTCTCCATATTAGGAAAGAATCTTTTCATGTTAAATCGTTTTTATAGTAATTTCATAATAGTAATTGAACATCAAAATTAAAAGCATTTTTTGAAAGAGACGAAAAAAATATGTCGTGGCTTGTTATTAGTAGGATATTTGACATAAAATAAAAAAAAACAAGGCAATAACCTGTCATTAATAGGTAAAGGCTAAGGAGATTAAGGTTTCAAAAAAAGGCAATAAAGCCGTAAGCCTCTCGTTAAATTGGTGCGATTTTTACTTGTTTTTATAAATGAAATAAGTGGTATAGGGTTGTTAAAATTGAGTCCCACGAATAAAAGTCTTTTATAAAATACAAATGAAAGACCCAACGGAGAGATTGAGGTGCTTGAACAGAATTTCATCTAATCTTTTTTTTCTATTTTTGCCCGCCTTATTTGCAATGATTAAGATAAAACAACTGCAATGCTAAAACGTTTTTTACCGATTTTTACCTTTTTGGCGACAGCCACAACTTTGATGGCTCAAATCCCTGAACCTATTGCGCCTGTACGAACTTCCATACAGGCGCGTTCACCCTTGGCATGCGGGGGTGCAGCAAATGCAGGTGTGACGACTCGAACGCTTGGTTTTGGTGCAAAAAGCAACGAAAAACACTACTTATGCCTTGGCGATACGCTTTACATCAATGGTTCGGGTGCAAATCTTACTGAAGACCCTGTGCCAGCAACAGTGCCTGGTATTGGTTATCTTTTTTATAACTGTATGCCTACCGTTACGGGTCAAAGGTGGAGCGATGTAAAACTCGATGCTTGTTTGACACGTTTGTTGTTCAATGGCTCCAACAGCAGTCCTTATATTGCGAGAGGTAATACAGCTGGGCGTGATACATTTTTCAATAATGGTGCTTTGCAAAACGGTTTTAATGCTGGAAAGCCTATCAAATTCTATTTTGCGCCCATTACAGTTTATAATTTCTTTGGACAAGGCACGAATGGTGTTGCAGATTTTGAAAGCGATACCTCATGCGTAAACGTCAATGTCACCAACGGCGTCCCCATCGATACTTTTTCTGTTGTTTATCTAAATGCCGTAAAAATCAGCAATTTAACCTTAGCTACCAATGGCGGCAGCTTTACTGTCAATGGCGGTTTATCTGAATACGACGGTATTACTAATTATGCATTTACGATTGCTTTACAAAGTAACCCCTCAGTAAATGTGGGTACTGTAACGAGTGGACCTGCACGAAATGGCTCGACGGTGAACTTTACTGTACCGAGTAATGGTGCTTACATCATCACAGCAAGAGACGGTAAGGCTTGTGACGGCATCGCAACGGCTAATTTTCCTGTCGTAACCATCCAAATCTCGAATGAATCGGTCAATCGAAATGATACAGCATGCGTGAGAATATCGAGTAAGGGGTTTACAAATATTATTTCTTGGGAGTGCAACTACCAATATAATCCTGCTTTATTGCAATTTGTTGGACTAAAAAACATCAATTTGCCCAATTTGAGCAGTGTGCCGAATGTCAATTATAGCATTCCCTCGTCAGGACTTATTGTTTTTTCGTGGAATGTCAGCACAAGTGGCGTTACGCGTGCAGATGATGTAACCTTATTTGAAATGTGTTTCAAAGCCATTGGGGCAAATGGCACTAATTCTACTGTTTGCATGACAGATAGTTTAAATCCAATCGATATTTATAATGCCCAGAATATAAAATTAGGTGTCAATAAAACGTGTGGGAATGTTCGTATTGGCAATGCTATGACCATTCAATTGTCAAATGAAATGGTCGGTCAAGGTGATACGGCTTGTGTGACGGTCAGTGCAAAGAACTTTACGAACATTGTCTCGATGGAGGGTAATTTTCAATATAACCCTGCCCTCGTTCAATTTATAGGACTCAGTGGCATCAATTTACCAAATTTAAGTGCTGCCTCTGGCAATAATTACAATATTCCACAACCCGGCATTATCATTTTTTCGTGGAATGTCAGCTCAGGGGGCGTTACTCGAGCAGATGATGTGGGTTTATTTCAATTGTGTTTCAAGGCGATTGGACCTATGGGCTCAATTTCGCCTGTTCGTTTTACTGATACTTTAAATCCAATTGATATTTATAACAGCTCGAATGTACGGATGGGTGTCAATCGTACAGACGGTTCAGTAAAAATTGGTGCGGTTAATTATAGTGTTCGCATCAGCGTAGATAGTGTTAGATGCAATGGAACAAATACTGGTGGTTTTAGGGTGGTGCCAACGGGCAGCGGTTCTCCATGGTTGTATTCGTGGCAAAATGCGGCGAATCCAGGACAAAACGGTACGGGATCAATTGTGGCGAATGATAGTGCTGTTGTGAGGGGTTTAGCTGTAGGACGCTATTATGTCACTGTGACGACGGCTGCGCGAACAAATCCAAAAGTAGATACAATAAACATTTTTCAACCCAATCCTATTTTTATCAATCCACCGACTGCCCGCAATCCAACTTGTGCAAACGATATGGATGGAAGTTTAACCTTAACCGCTTACGGTGGCGGGGTGAGTCCTTACACATTCCGATGGTCAACAGGAGCGACAGGTACAAGCATCAGTAACTTATCAAGTGGCGCATATACATGCGTTATCACAGATGCAAATGGTTGCAAGGACTCTGTTAGAGCTTCAATAGGCGTCAATCCTATCACTATTGGAACAAAAAATGTAACTGGTGCAACGTGTAAAGGCGTAAACAATGGCTCAATCGTTATTTCGGGTGTGGTAGGTGGTACACCGTCTAATGGTAATTACACTTTCCGCTGGAGCAATGGTAGCACAAATGTCGGTACCAGTTCTACTATTGCCAATCTGCCTCCAGGGGCATATCGTGTAACGATTACAGATTTAAATCAATGTTCAAAAACAGATTCGTTTACAGTTGGATCTTTACGAACGCTTAATTCCGTAGCGACAATAGGCAATATCACATGTGTTGGGCAAATTAATGGCTTCATACAAGTCATTGCGAGTGCCATAGGACCCGAAGCACAACCCTATACATTCACATGGTGGGGCAATCCAGGTACACCCACCAATACAGCCGCAACAACATTCCTTCGCAATTTACCCGCTAGAAACTACCCCCTCAGTATCCGCGACCGCGACGGGTGTAGTTTAGACACTGCCTTTGTTGTGACACAACCTGATTCGATAAAAATTACAGCTGCCGTCCGAAACGAAAGTTGCCGCATTGGGGGAGATGGACAAGTTGCCTTGACAATCACAGGTGGCAGACCATCATCTGGCAATCGTTATACCATACAATGGAGCAGAAACGCGGCTGATAGCCTAGCAACTATCACCGCTTTGAGTTCTGGCAGCTACATGGTTACTGTAACTGACTCTACAAATTGTGCCGTTGTTAGAACATATACTATTACAAAACCGCTACCGCCTACTATTGATAGTATTTCGGTTAGAAATGCGACTTGTGCCAATAAAAGCGATGGCGCAGCGCGCGTTTTTGCTCGTGCGCCTGTCGGTGCGACCCTTGACTCATTCCGTTGGAGCAATACAGGTTTCCGAGACAGTATTTCCAATGTGCTACCGGGCGTTTATTCTGTAACTGTAACAACCAATCAAGGATGTACAACGACATTATCAAGGATAATTGGCGCACCTGCTGCCATGGCAATTGATACCGCCCGTTCTAAAACGACTAACCCTGATTGTCCTAAAAATGCAACAGGTTCTATTATACTTGTCATGCAAGGCGGAACAGCTCCTTATCGCTATAATTGGTCGGGAGGTCCGACGACGACTAACGCTGTTTTTGCATCTTTGCCAGCAGGTACATATTCGTTTACAATTACAGATGCTAATAACTGTACCCCTTTGGTCACGAGTGTTACTTTAAGCGACCCACCTAAAATTAATACTGCTTTTGGCAGCCTCGAAGCAGTTACTTGTTACGCAAAATGTAATCCAGGTGATGGTAAAGCGACAGCTATCGCGAGTGGTGGCACTGCAAATACTGGTAAATACACTTTTATATGGGCATCTGGAGAAACAAGCAACAACAATAACTCAAGCAGCGCCGTGAATCTGTGCGGTGGTTGGCAAAAAGTGACTGTTACTGATGGTAATTGTGCCATTGTTGACTCTGTTGAGATTCCACAACCCACCCCTTTTACTTTTTCTAACCCCATTATCAATTCACCCAGTTGTAAAGGCGACCGTGATGGCAGTGCTGAAATTCGGGTGCAAGGTGGTTCACCACCATACAGTTATTTTTGGAGTAATGGCTCTAATCGCAATACTATTGTAAATGTTGTAGCAGGCACCTATAATGTTTTGATAACTGATTCTAAATTATGTCCTTATAATTATTCCATTAACATAACAGAACCAGCCACTGTCAAATTGGATACTGTCGCTGCGCTAACCAATAATATCACTTGTAATGGTTTAGCAGATGGACAAATCAAGGTCAAAAGAACAGGGGGCAATGGCGGTCCAACCACTTATGTGTGGTCTCCAACGGTTTCACAAAAGGACTCCGCAGGAGGATTGAAAGCAGGAATTTACAGCATTGTCGGTACCGATATAAAAGGGTGTCGTGATTCGATTCAGTACAATTTGACGCAACCTGACCCTATTTATTTCTATATGACACCGCCTGTTCAACCGCGTTGTAATGGCGAATTAACAACTTTGCGGGTTGATACCGCTTTTGGGAGCACTTATAAACGTTCATTCTCAATTTCCGTTGATAATGGTCCACAATACCCGATTGGCTATTTTATTCCTCTATTTGCAGGACCGCATCAAATCAGCATCATTGAGCAAATAACAGGATGTACACTCGATACCAGTGTCAATATCACCGAACCGCCTTCACTTTTGATACAATTTGATTCGTTGACATTGCCCAATCAAATAACCAAAATATTGGTCGGCTTAGGTGACAGCGTTCGGATGCTGAGTGACCCTCGGTTTTTCTCTCGCTCGCGCATTGTGAGTGCCTTACCGATTGACTCCGTTTCGTGGACACCTAAGGATTATCTGTTTTTTGCCAACGGCGATTCATTGCGTCCTTATGTACGACCATTGGATGATAGAACCTATAAACTCACCATTTATGATGTCAATGGCTGTACCACTTCTGAATCAATACTTGTAGAATTGGATCGCAATCGCAATGTCTTCATTCCCAATATCTTTTCGCCCAATGGCGACGATCGAAATGATTACTTTGGCGTTGCCACAGGTCCAGGTGTTAAAAAAATCAATTTCATTCGCATTTTTGACCGTTGGGGCGAGTTGCTTTTTGTCAAAGAAAACATTCTGGCAGGTGCTGACCCGTCTGCCAATGGTTGGGACGGCACTTTCCGAAGCCGCACCGTCGACTCGGGCGTGTATGTCTATCTCATAGAAGCGGAATTTGAAGATGGTCAAAAACTGCTTTATCGAGGGGATATTACGGTTGTGAAATAATAAAAAAGGCTAAAAATACTGAGGGGGGTATTTCGAAATCATCGAAATACCCCCCTCAGTATTGCGGCATTTTTTCATAAATCAAAGCATACAATAGAAATATTATTCACAATATTTTAATTCTCAATGCTTTAACAACTTCACAATTTATACATTAAACATCCTGCAACTCGTGCCACAATTTCTTACCCCCATTCGTTTTCGGCAATTCCTTTCTAAACTCAATATAACGCAACACTTTATAAGCGGTCAAATTTTTTCGGCACGCTTCATGTGATTGTGCCGTTTCGGCATCATTTCTTCAAAATATCCCCTCGATTCAGCAAAATATAATTCCCATCAACGTCTAAATAGACCCCCTCAGTAAAAATGCGTTTAAAATGGTTTTTAAAAAAGTCAATTGATTTCTTTTTGTCTTTTTTGGACAAAGCGAGTTTGTTGAACAACAAAATACCATCTTCTGAAAGCATTTTTTTCAAATTGACAAGGAAATCCTCACGTTCCAATTCCGTCGGCACTTCGTCATCGAGGAAAACATCCATACATATCATATCGTATTTGTCTTTTGAAAATTCAGCAAATGTCGCTGCATCGGACAACTGAAATTCTATACCCGATTGTATATCAGGCACAACATAGGTGTTTGCCAATCTCAAAATTTCAGGGTCAATCTCAACGGCTGTATAGTAGTATTTTTTATGAAACATACTTTCCAACACGACAGGAATGCTGCCCAAGCCAAAACCGAGAATCAAAACGTCTTTGATATCGAGCCTATCAAGGTCAATTTGTTTGAAAGCTTTTGAAAAATTGTCGTACAACTCGCCATAGCTGTAAATGGCGTTTTCGGTCAATAATTGATATTGACCCCAACTCAAAACGACGCGCAAATAAGGGTTATACCCGCTACCCGTTGTCTCGATGTGAACGTTTCTGACATAACTTAAAAGGCGACGCCAAAGTGGTTGTTTCATTCTTTAATAATATGATTTAAGGGCAATTATCCTTGTTTTTCCTTATTCGCTAAAAAAACTTTTCTAATCCAATTAGGTACGACAATTGCACCTGCGGCGAGATACAAATAATAAGACATCAAACGCCATATCAAAGCAATGACGGTGGCTATTTCGAGATTTGAAATAAAATCATGCAAAAAAGGATAAAAAAGCCCTTCTGCAATGCCCGCTCCGCCTGGTGTCGGCGACAAAGCCATGATGATGAACATCGCTTGCAGGCGTGAATAGAGCAACACTTCGCGCGCAAAATCCATTGTTGGATGGTCTATGCCATATATAAGGCATGAAATCAAGAGAAACTTACACGTCCACGCCACCCAAGTCGCACCAAAAGCTGCCAAGTGTTGTTTCCAACCAATATTTCTCATGTCTTCAGATGCGAGGATGATTTCGCTACCCAATTTTTGCATGCGTTCACGAAAGCGTTTGAGAAATGGTGTACGCGTTGCACCAACCAAAAATCGTTTGATAAGCGAGGGATTAATAAACAAACCATAAAAAAGAAACAAACCATAAGTGACCATACCTGCATAAGAAAAGAAAAACAAGCGCGATTCCCAATTCGCATCTGAAAGGCTTTCCATATATGGACGAATGATTTTTGCCCCATTTATGGCAAAAAGAAGCGGAAAAGTACCCACAAAGAATAATGTATCAAGGACTACTTTGTATAAAACAATCGTCGTTGTACGCGCCGCAGACAAGCGTTCCTGCGTCAAAACAAAAAGCGAAACTGCCGAACCGCCTATTGTTGTAGGGGTTATACATAAGCTAAATTCAAATATTAACACCAATTCAATACATTTCATAAGGCTAAAATGCCCTTGTGCCAATATCCACATCCGCACGGAAAATGCTAAATGCCGAATGACCATTAATGCAAAAGCCAATAAAATCCAACCAAAAGTCGCCACAGACCAATGGATTTGCTGTAGTTTTTCAAAATTAAAATTTCGGAGTACCAACCAAACCACAACGCCTAACCCCAACAAAATGGGTAAAATCATGCGAGACGCTCGAAGCGAGCGCAACACATTGCGCTGCTCTTCGGAGAGGTGTTCGATATCATCAGTAGGTGGTTTTAGACTCATGCTGCCAAGATAGAGAGATTTTTGAATTTGAAAGATGTCATTTCTTTTGCTTTTAAAAAAGCATTACAAGGCGTTTTTTTTTAAACTATTCATACCTTTGCGGCGTAAACCCTCTTAAACCTTGTAAATGTACTGAGGGGGGATAATTTTCCACCTTTCTAATTCCATTTTTATAAAAAAAATTAAAACAAAAATTCATTTATGCCTTATTTATTCACATCAGAATCCGTTTCAGAAGGTCATCCAGATAAAATTTCCGACCAAATTTCAGATGCCCTCATTGATAACTTCATGGCTTTCGACCCGACTTCTAAAGTCGCTTGCGAAACCCTCGTCACAACCGGCTTAGTCGTTTTGGCGGGTGAAGTTAAAACGAAAACCTATCTTGACGTACAACAAATCGCACGTGAGGTGATTCGCAAAATTGGTTATACCAAATCAGAATACATGTTTGAAGCCAATTCTTGCGGTATTCTTTCTGCCATCCATGAACAAAGTGCCGATATCAACCAAGGTGTTGAACGCACAGATCCTGAAGAACAAGGTGCTGGCGACCAAGGTATGATGTTCGGTTACGCAACCCGCGAAACGGACAATTATATGCCTTTGGCTTTAGATTTGGCACATAAACTCCTAATCGAATTGGCGGCTATTCGGCGCGAAGGTAAGGAAATGACGTATTTGCGTCCTGATGCTAAATCGCAAGTTACGATTGAATATTCTGACGACAACCAACCGCAACGTATTGATACGATTGTCATCTCAACCCAACACGATGACTTCGCTGATGAAGCACCGATGCAAGCGCAAATTCAAAAAGACGTGATTAACATTTTAATTCCACGTGTAAAAGCGCAAATGAAAGAGGCACTCAAAGCTCTTTTCACTGACAACATCATTTATCACATCAATCCAACGGGCAAATTCGTTATCGGTGGTCCACACGGCGACACAGGTTTGACAGGTCGTAAAATCATCGTTGACACTTATGGTGGCAAAGGTGCTCATGGCGGCGGTGCTTTTTCGGGCAAAGATCCTTCAAAAGTAGACCGTTCTGCAGCTTATGCCACGCGTCACATTGCTAAAAATTTGGTTGCAGCAGGTTTGTGCGACGAAATTTTGGTTCAAGTTTCCTACGCTATCGGTGTTGCTAAACCAATGGGTATTTACGTCAATACTTATGGTACTTGTAAAAAGGAAAACATGTCTGACGGTGAAGTTGCTCAAATCGTAGAAAAAATCTTCGATATGCGCCCTTATGCTATCGAAACACGCTTGAAATTGCGTTCGCCCATGTATTCTGAAACAGCCGCTTATGGCCACATGGGTCGGGTCAATGAAATCGTTGAAAAAACTTTTTCAACGCCCGATGGCACAACTAAAACGATGAAAGTTGAACTTTTCACATGGGAAAAACTCGATTATGTTGACAAAGTGAAAGAAGCATTCCAGCTTTAAAACGAATCATTTCTCTAGTAAAAACAATAAAAACGCCCGTAAGTCCTTGACTTAACGGGCGTTTTATTTTTTTTATAAAACTATTCACAGCCCTGTCGCCGACGCGTATCGATGATGTATTGAATTTTCCAAGCATCACCAATCTTTACTAACTGAAACGAATTCGCACCGCAATGGCTAAATCTCCCTTTGTAATAAAACTTATACGGTGTCCAAACTGAAGCCAATGCGCCATCAATCTCAACCGTTTTAAATTCGATGCGTTCGTCAGCATTACCTTTTTCTTCTTTGGCAATAAATGCAATGAAATCATCCACACTTTCCGTTTTAACCGTCAAAACACCTTCTTTAGACCGAGCCATAGACTGAAAAATGACCCCCTCAGTAAGTGATGACCGAATGAGTGCTGTATCGCCTATTTTCATACCTTCAAAAAAATGATTGACCGTGGCTTTCACCGAATCCGTAGCCGTCATTTGAGCCTTCAAATGGGGCATTAAAAAGGCAAAAAGAATAACAAAAAGCACTTTCCTCATTTTCATTTTTTAGTGAACATTGACAAAAAAAATAGGTTACCAAATCATGTAAATCTGCAAATTCCAATAATACCGTCTCTTATTGAACCCGATACCAGGTTTGCGTTCTATAAAATGGTCCTATCCAGCCGCGCACCTTCATTTGGTTGCCATTGCCGTTTTCAAACCACATCGTGCAACTATATTCTTTACCTTTTTCAGGGTCGAGAATTTTTCCACCTTTCCAAGTCGAGCCGCTCAACGCCATATCTCGAACAATCATCATTTGCATCATTTTTTGACCCTTGCGCCAGTCTGTACATTTTTCACAAACGCGATTTGGGTCTGTACTTTTACGCAAAAAAGCGATGATTTTGCCATACACTTTGCCATTTTCTTGATACAACTGCACGTTCGATTTGGCTTCGCCCGTTTCGTCGTCAATCGTTTTCCAAACCCCAATGGGCGATTGTGCTTTCAAGCCTAAAAATAAAAAGGCGAATATGCCCAATAATAAGAATTTTCTCATTCTGAAATTGATTTGTTTAGTTGAATAAATTGATTTTTTAGTTATAAATCAGACAAAAAAACGCTAAATATTTTAAAAAATAGACTTTTAGGGCTTTTTTATGAAAAAAATAACGAGATTACCCCCTCAGTATAAACGGTTTCAAACGGCTCTTTTTCTTAAAAATAAAAAAAAACAGAAATGAAATTTGGTCACATGGAGAAAACGACATACGTTTGCACCCAATAAAATCAATCAGACGATGACGCGCCCTTTCGCAAATAATTTTAGCTTTTTTTATTTTTACTTTTACAACAACTGTAAGAGGAGCTACTTATTTGCGCGGCGATAAAAAATATATTCGCTTTAACATGCAAAAGGAGTTCCTCAACAGGAACTCCTTTTTTGTTTTGTAAAACAATTGCTTTTTATCAAACATCAAATTATTTTTTGCGTAAACCATTGACTATCAAACATTTTTTTAAAGAATCAATAACAAAATGGACTTGTATCATCAACAAATAAACGATAAAAAGCTAACGGCACATAGCAACGGACAAGCAAAGCAACTGCTAAGAGTTGCCATTCAAGGCGTGCAAGGCGCATTCCACGAAATAGCAGCCAGGCGTTTTCATACCAGCACCGATATTGATGTCGTTCCCGCCGACACCTTCGATATTTTGATTCAACAAGTCGAATCAGGCGAGGCAGATTCAGCAGTCATGGCGATTGAAAATACGATTGCAGGAAGTTTATTGAGAAATTACAACTTATTGAATAACAGTAATTTACGCATACGTGGTGAAGTTTTTTTAAGGATAAAACAAAACCTCATGGCTTTGCCCGGCATTTCGATAGAGGATTTAGAAGAAGTCCACAGTCATCCAGTGGCACTACAACAATGTGAGGATTTTTTCGCCCAATACCCAAAAATTAAACTTGTCGAGTCACATGATACGGCTTTAGTCGCCAAACAGATTCGAGAAAATGGCTTAACAAATATCGGTGCCGTTGGCTCTGAATTGGCGGCTGAAATTTACGATATGAATATCCTTGGCGCGAGCATTGAAACCTACAAAAAGAACTTCACGCGTTTTTTATACATTACAAAAGAAAATAACGAGACCCATATTTTACCCGATTTCGATAAAGTTTCCCTTGTTTTTGTTACGAATCACACTGTTGGAAGCCTTTATAAAGCCCTTGAAGTGCTGTCGCGCAACAATTGCAATTTGACAAAAATTCAATCCGCCCCTATTATGGATAAGCCTTGGGAATATATGTTTTTCTTAGATTTTACGATTGGTGCATATTCCAATTATCCACAAGCGATGCTTGAATTACATCGTGTTGTTGGTGAAATTAAAGTACTGGGCGAATATCGTAGTGGTGAGTATTTTGAGTAGTGATGGCGTTTTAAAACGTTTAGGAAATTTTAAAAGTTTCCTAAACGTGTAATTTACTTATAAAAGTTTGAATATCAATGAATTATGAGCATTAAAGTAGCGAGCCGGTTAGATTCCATTCATGAATATTATTTTTCTAAAAAATTAAAAGAAATCGCTGAACTGAATGCAGCAGGTAACAATGTGTTGAACCTTGGCATTGGTTCGCCCGATTTGCCCCCCTCAGTATCTGCGATAGAAAAACTCATAGAATCGGCTCAATTGCCGACAAGTCATGCGTATCAAGGCTATGTCGGTGTCTTGGCATTGCGCGAAGCGATGTGTGCATTTTATAAAAAACATTATAGCGTTTCGCTCAATCCTGTGAATGAAATATTGCCTTTGTTGGGGTCAAAAGAAGGCATTATGCACATCTGCATGACCTATTTGGAGGCGGGCGACGAAGCATTATTGCCCAATCCAGGTTATCCGACTTATCGGGCAGCCGTCACTTTAGCGGGTGCAAAATGCGTGGATTACAACTTGACAGAGACAAACGGCTGGTTGCCCGACCTCGATGTTTTGGCACAACAAGACTTGTCGAAAGTCAAATTGATGTTTGTCAATTACCCGCACATGCCGACGGGCGCACAAGGCTCGCAAGCCTTTTTTGAAGAACTCGTTGCATTCGCAAAACAACATAATATATTGATTGTCAATGACAATCCATACAGTTTTATATTGAATGAGCACCCCCTCAGTATTTTGTCAATCGAAGGCGCAAAGCACGTGGCATTAGAGTTAAATTCACTATCAAAAAGCCACAACATGGCAGGTTGGCGCGTGGGTATGTTGGCTGGCAAAGCTGAATTTTTGAGCGATGTCTTGCGTTTCAAATCGAATATGGATTCTGGCATGTTTCTACCCGTTCAGTTAGCCGCCGTCGAAGCCTTAAAAGCCGATAAAGAATGGTATTTAGATTTGAATGATGAATACCGTCGTCGGCAACAAAAAGTATTTGTGTTGTTGCGTTTGCTCGGCTGCACTTTCGATGAACGGCAAATGGGTATGTTCGTTTGGGCAAAGATACCCCCTCAGTATAAATCGGGTTTCGAGCTGTCGGATGAGATTTTGCATGGTGCGAATATATTCATCACACCCGGCGGCATTTTTGGAACGCAAGGCGATGGATATATTCGGTCGTCGTTGTGTGCGCGTGAGATGGTTTTTGAAGAGGCGATTAAAAGGGTTTCTACGTTTTTAAGAGAACATAAATGATTGTTAATCAATAAATTGAAATAGTGTTTAGAAAAAACAAAAAACATACATGAGCCAACTGAATCGAGAAAAATTTGATGGTTATCCTGATAGTAGCTATTTTAAAACAAATGAAAATGCAGTAAGGCAATTTCCAAGCATTAGTAAATTTCCTAAATCATTAGGATTTGATGAAAAATGTCATGGATTTATCGTTTTACACAAAAAACACAAGCCAAGCGGTCTTGAACAAGAAATGCCCGCATGTATTTTTTTAAAATTGTCGGGCTGTCAAGTAGAATTGATTGAAGAGTTTGATTTTAAGCCTTCATTAGATGTTTCGATTAACGATAATTATTTTGAAATCAAACGTATTTCAAAAGCTTTTGATGTTACGAATGCTGTTATGGTGCAATTTAAAAGGTGTGAAAAAAAATCACAGAACATGATTTTACACATTGACCAAAAAATAGAACCATCTAATTTGAAAAGAGTTATTCGGAAAGCATCTGAACGATACAATAAAATAAAAACAGTGATTTTAATTTTCAGAAAGACCGTTATTGAGTTGGATAGAAGGACAATGCAGCAAGGAGATTATTTGGTATAAAAAAATAAAACGGACTGCACGCGTGCCAATCCGTTTCTCTGGTGGGTCGTCCGTAGATAACCATTGCAAATTTACAAAGAAATATTAGTAATTGTCAAATTTTAGTTTTAAAATTTATAAAACACTGAAAATCAACAAATTGAAATAATTATTTTATGACAGTAACAATAGTCGGCATAGGCTTAATCGGCGGTTCAATCGCCATCGGTCTCTACGAATCGGGTTTTGCAACCGACATAATAGGCGTTGAAGCATCAGAGGAACATGCTAAAAAAGCGTTGGGATTGGGTCTTGTCAACCGCATTTTGCCGTTGGAGGAAGCGATTGCTGCGAGCGATATTGTCATCGTGGCAACGCCAGTGAATAGTTTAACGACTTTGTTGCCACTGATTTTGGATAAAATAGATAGGCAAATCGTGATGGATGTGGGTTCAACGAAGGTAAATATCATGGAAGCGGTGCGTTTGCATCCCAAACGTAGTCATTTTATAGCAACACATCCGATGGCAGGGACAGAGTTTTCGGGACCACAAGCAGCGATACCAAAACTCTTTGAAGACAAGGTTTGCGTTTTGTGCGATGTGGAACAAAGCAGCGACGAGGCGCAACAATCGGCCAAAAACATGTATAAATCATTGAAAATGAATCTTTTATACATGAACGCAGATGACCATGACGTACACACAGCTTATGTGAGTCATATTGCACACATTTCAAGTTTCGCTTTGGCTTTGACTGTTTTGGAAAAAGAGCAAGATGAAAATGCCATTTTTAACTTAGCGAGTGGTGGTTTTCGTTCGTCGGTGCGTTTGGCAAAATCGAACCCAGAAACATGGATTCCGATATTTGAACAAAATCGCGATAATGTCTTGGATGTTTTAGACGAACACATACACATATTAAGTACTATGCGGTCGCATTTGATTAAGCGGCGTTTTAAGGATTTTTATGATATGATTGAAAAAGCGAACGACATTAAGCGGATTTTGAAATAAGGTACTGAGGGGGTGTTGGGAATCGGAATTTTAGAAAAATTGGGTATTCATAAGAACGGTATTTTGTCTAAATTGTGCTGCTTTTAACAGCATAATATATTTTCGAGTAAAACCAAACAGATATTATGAGGAACTTAAACAAGTTGAAATTTGATGAATATTCGAGGAGTGTGTACTTTAAAGAGACGAAATCAGCATTACCGTATTTCCGAGACATAATAAAGTTTACCAACGGTTTGGGTTACAATGCGATAAGCGATGGTTATATTGTTCTGCACCGTAAACACAGTCCAAGCGGTTTAGAAGATGAGATGCCTGAAGACAGTTATATTAAATAGAAAAATGATGTTGAATGGTAGGTATGATATTTAAAAAAAATGAGCGAAAGTTGACATGTTTCAACTTTCACTCGCTGGGGGTCGTCCTCGAACAACCGTTGCAAAGATAAGTACTTCTTCTTTATTATGTCAAATATTTATTTTACATTCCATAAAATATTGAAAAGTAAGCATTTATACCGATTTAAAGGATTCCTTCGGAAGGGAGTTTAAACACAGCAATAATAATTTTAAAATATAACAATCAGTTTTTTATTAAAAAGAAGAAAAAATCATGGATTTAAAACCTTTTTTAGAAGTTCAATCGAAACGCCCGTTCCTCATAGCAGGACCTTGTTCGGCAGAGACCGAAGGGCAAGTTATGAGTATCGCCCGCGATTTGGCGGCACAAGGCAATGTTGACCTTTTCCGCAGCGGTATATGGAAGCCCCGCACACGTCCGGGCATGTTTGAAGGCGTAGGCAGCGAGGGTTTGAAGTGGCTGAAACGTGTCAAAGAAGAGACAGGTTTGCGGACGACGGTAGAAGTGGCGAACGCGCATCACGTATATGAAGCCTTGAAATTTGGCGTAGATGTCTTGTGGATTGGCGCGCGGACAACAGTTAATCCGTTTTCAGTGCAGGAAATCGCTGACGCGTTGCGCGGTGTGGACATTCCTGTGATGATTAAAAACCCAATTAATCCCGATTTAGAATTGTGGCTGGGTGCATTTGAACGCTTGAATAAAGTCGGTATCACACGTTTGGCAGCGATTCATCGTGGCTTTTCATCGGCAGCAAAAACGCAGTACCGTAACGTGCCACATTGGGAAATAGCCATTGAATTGATGCGTCGGATGCCAAATTTGCCAATTATTGGCGACAATTCGCACATTTGTGGCAATCGTCACATGTTAGCAGAAGTAGCGCAAGAGATGATGGATTTGAACTTCGACGGCTTGATTACAGAAGTTCACTGTAATCCTGACGAAGCATGGTCAGATGCCAAACAACAAATTACACCGCCTGTTTACAAGGCATTGATTGACAATTTGGTATTACGTGCCGAAAAAGATGCGGGTTTCTTGAACTCAATCGAAGCGTTACGTGTACAAATTGACCAAATTGACAATGAATTGTTGAATTTATTGGGCAAACGTATGGGTTTTGCAGAAGAAATTGGTGCATATAAAAAACGCAACAATATTGCCATTTTGCAAACAAACCGTTGGAGCGAAATTTTGAATTCGGCGGTTCAAAAAGGTCGTGAACGTGATTTGAGCGACGAGTTCGTCATTCAGTTATTGACAGCGATTCACCAAGAGTCAATTCGTCATCAGACATTGATTATGAACGCTCACGAAGAGCCGAAAGAAACAGCGACGTTGGCAACAGCTAAGTAATATTCTACTAAAAACAGTATAACAAGGGCAAAAGACACCCCCTCAGTATCGAGCAATCGGTCGGGTGTTTTTTGCCTTTTTTATTTTTTAAATAAAATAAATACCAGATAAATGGTATTTTTAAAATAATAATAGGAAAAAAAGCAGT
Source organism: Saprospiraceae bacterium (assembly GCA_043744455.1). Taxonomy (GTDB): domain Bacteria; phylum Bacteroidota; class Bacteroidia; order Chitinophagales; family Saprospiraceae; genus JAAFJT01. The sequence continues at coordinate 28,447 of JAYTUQ010000153.1, forward strand.
TTGAAGAAAATCGAAAAAATAAATTATATTTCACAATGGCATAATTTTGTAATTGAATTTCTAATTGATAATCAATTATTTATGCTTAATTTTAGTATGAATTAGCGCATAATTTGTCCGTACAACGCCCTTAAAATGTATTTGTAGAAGCAGAAAAGGAATCTCATCTTTGTGACATGTTCAAGGATATGTTCATGGGATTATTCTTTTTGCTGTCGCCAGCAAGCCGTAGTTCTTTTCAATTTTATTAGCAAAACAAAACAAACGTTAGTTTTCAGTGAGAACACCATGAGAAAACTATTCAGACACTATGAAAGCATCCTCATTATCGGTGAGGATTTTATCATGGATAATTTAAATTTAACACTACGGCTTGCTGATGGCGATTTTTCAAGAAATAAAGTGATGATTAATAGAAAAACAACACGGTGACAAACATTAGAAAAACATAAAATACCTCTATTTTGTCGTTAAAAGATTAAGAAATTCGGTTTTACGAGTTAAGAAATATGTTCATGGGATTATAATTTGTTGTGGCGGGCTTGCATGGATGCAGCCCGTTTTTTTTATGCCTAAAATAAAACACCTCTTTTGTCAATTCTCTGTCTCATCCTGGCACATTACCAATGTTTTTAGGAATTGAAGCCTTTGAGTGAAGTAAATATTGTAAATTTGTCCCTTCTGAACCCTTACATACTGAGGGGTCTGAAAATAAAGGAAATTGACAAAATTATGGCTGATATTATACAACTGCTACCCGATTCTATTGCCAACCAAATTGCTGCGGGTGAGGTTATCCAACGTCCCGCCTCTGCTGTCAAGGAATTGTTAGAAAACGCCATTGATGCGGGGGCAGGTTCCGTCAAACTGATACTGAAAGATGCGGGTAAAACCTTGATTCAAGTGATTGATGATGGTTGTGGCATGTCTGAAACCGATGCACGCATGAGTTTTGAACGTCATGCAACTTCAAAAATCAGAACGTCTGAAGATTTGTTCAATATCCGCACAATGGGTTTTCGCGGCGAAGCTTTGGCTTCGATTGCTTCCATTGCACAAGTGGAATTGCGGACACGCCGACGGACGGAAGAATTGGGTACAAAAATCGTTATTGAGGGCTTTGAATTGAAAACACAAGAGCCTTGTCAGACACCTGAAGGGACGAGTTTTCAAATCAAAAACCTGTTTTTTAATGTGCCTGCACGACGTAATTTCTTGAAATCCAATACCGTAGAGATGCGTCATATTCTTGATGAGTTCGAGCGCGTCGCTATTGCGAACCCCTCAGTATTTATGTCGTTGCACCACAACGGGACAGAGATTTTTCATCTGCCAGCAGGTAATTTACGTCAACGTTTGGTCAGTGTTTTTGGAAAAGAAACCAATAAAAAGTTAGTGCCCGTGAGCGAAGAAACCGATGTCGTCAATCTATCGGGTTTTGTTGGAAAACCAGAATTTGCTAAGAAAACACGTGGCGAACAGTTCTTTTTCGTCAACAATCGGTTTATAAAAAGTCAATATCTGAACCATGCTGTTCAAGCCGCTTTTGAAGATGTGGCGGCACGTGATTCATTCCCGATGTATTTTATTTTCATCGAAATAGACCCTTCCCGTATTGACATTAATGTGCATCCGACAAAGCAGGAAATAAAATTTGAAGATGAACGTCTTGTCTATAACTATCTGAAAGTGGCCATACGCCATGCTTTGGGGCAAAATGCCGTAACACCGATGTTAGACTTCGACAATGAAGCGGGCTTAATGAGTAATTACACGATTCCACGAGGCGGTGTGCGCAATAATTTGTTGACAGGCGATACATTTACACCTTCACCTTCGGTGTCAAGTCAATTTGAAAAGGTAAAAAATGATTTGAATTTTAAAAAACCTTCAAGTCTTGACCGTTCAAACGTTGAAAATTGGCAAACTTTATACGATGGTATCAGTTTTAGAACAGAAGAAATCGTAGAAGACGAGTCGGGTGAAACATTTGATGCGGATAGTGAGTTTTCTTTTTCAATGAATATGGCAACCGTTGAAAGCAATTTTGATGAATCGGAACATGCACCTGAACTCGATGATACTGAGGGGTCATTTTCAAGTCCACAAAGAGAGCCATATCAGATTCACAGCATGTATATTGTTAGTCATTTAAAATCAGGGTTTATCCTTGTTGACCAACAAGCGGCAAGCGAAAGAGTACTTTATGAACGGTATTTGATGCAATTGGCAGAAAAACAAGTGTCTTCGCAAAAACAACTTTTTCCTAAAACAGTGTATTTTTCGCCCAATGATGCTGTAATATTGCGTGAAATATTGCCTGAAATCAATAAGTTAGGTTTTGATATTCAAGAATTTGGCGGCGAAAGTTTCATTGTTCATGGTTTGCCGAACGATTGGCAAGGCGAAAAAGATGAACAAAAAGTGATTGAAAAACTGTTAGAGCAATATAAAATTGAGATTAACATGAAGCTTGACATTGATGAACGCATCGCTGCAAGTATGGCACGTTCTGGAGCAATCAAACGCGGCATACCCCTCAGTATTCCAGAGATGCAGGAACTGATTGATCAACTTTTCGCTTGTTCGATGCCGTTTAAAAGTCCTTCGGGACGTAATTGCTTTATTACTTTTGATTTAGATACTTTGCAAGAACAGTTTTTGAGTCAATAAATTAATAAAAAAATTATTTGGGCTTTTTGTGGTGCTGAAATAACAATTTCTAGATGAACTTCGGCTGTCTATTCATCCGATTATTTTGGTTGGTGAAAAACAATTGTTATTAAATAGTAAATAGAGAATACTACCAACACTTTTTTGAAACAAAAACCTATTTAACAGGTTTGGTATTCATTAAAATATAAACTCAATTAACTAATAACAATTCTATAATTATAGAATATTTTGATGTACAATAATTTACAATTAATGTTAAAATGAATTTAAATATAACCGATGTTGTCAAGAGGCTTTTAATTATCAATATTATTGTTTTTTTTGGTGCGGCATTTATATTGCCACCAGAATTTACAAATACATGGTTAGCCGTCTATTATCCATCGTCAGAATATTTTCAGCCCGTTCAGGTCATTACATATATGTTCATGCATGGTAGTTTGACCCATTTGTTTTTCAATATGTTTGGCTTATATATGTTTGGTCCACCTGTAGAATATAGTTGGGGACCTAAACGATTCTTATTTTATTATTTATTCACCGGTCTCGGTGCATTGGTATTAGATTTTGCTGTTAAATACGTTCAAATCAATCACATGGGCTATTCACCTGAAATTGCAGATATACCGATGGTCGGTGCTTCGGGAGCGATTTTTGGCTTATTGGCGGCGTTTGGTTTATTGTATCCCAATAATATCATTCAATTGCTTTTTCCCCCTATCCCCATGAAAGCAAAATATTTTGTTTTACTATATGCAGGTTTAGAGTTATATTTGGGCATAAGCGGCAGACAAGCGGGCGTAGCGCATTTCGCCCATATCGGTGGCGCATTATTTGGTTTTTTACTCATTATATATTGGCGAAATAGCGGAAGAGTTGGCAGAGACTAATTCATACTGATGCTTCTGTTACATTTTGAGTAGGAGGTTTTGAGTCAACATTGATAATCAATAGGTTATGAAAAAACTCAAAACTTAAAAAAATATGGTGCGAACGCTCCATCAAGCTAAAAGCATGACTGAGGGGCCATATTTTTTTAGTTTTCAAATTTTTAAATTTTGAGATAAAAATGTTTCAGTCAATTTGGGATGATGTCAAACGGGAGTTTCAATATGGCAATATGGTCACACGCATCATAGTTGTTAACATTGCTATATGGATAGTTATTAATATCGCTAAGCTCATCTTGCGTATTCCGACCGAAGATGCGACTATTTACGATGACTTTCTGCGTTTTTTTTCTATGTCGCCCGATTGGAAGTTCATTTTGATGCACCCGTGGGTACCAATTACATCCATTTTTTTACATGAAAGTTTTGGTCATATTCTTTGGAATATGTTGGCTTTCTATTGGTTTGGGCGTATTGTAGGGGATTTATTGGGCAATCATCGCGTTTTACCGCTTTATTTATTGGGTGGTTTGGCTGGAGGTATTATTTATTTTATTGCAGCCCAATTTCATGTCTTAGGTTTAGGTTTACCGAGTGAAATGGTTTTGGGTGCATCGGCAGCCGTGATGGCTATGGTCGCTTGTGCCGCTTATATTGCACCAGATTATACGTTCAACTTGCTGCTCATTGGACCTGTAAGGCTAAAATATATTGCATTTGTTTTATTTTTTTTAGACCTCATCAGCATCGCAGATAGGTCAAATACGGGCGGCCATTTGGCTCATTTAGGTGGTGCCGCGTTTGGTTTGTTTTTTGCTGCTCAACTGCGTGAGGGTCTGGATTTAGGCAAGCCCATCAATCGGTTTATAGACTTTATTCTCACTGTGTTAAGGCGTCGTCGTAAATCGAAATTTACCTATCAACGCGGCGGTGATAGCCAAAAAACGTATTCAAGACATCAAAAATCCCAAAAACAATATAAACAAGACCCAAAAACTACCCATTCGAATACACAAAAATCTGATGAAGCCGTTTCAGATGAGCAGACACGTCTTGATGCGATTCTGGATAAAATCAAACAAAAAGGTTATGACAGTTTAACCAAAGAAGAGAAAGAATTCCTTTTCAAAGCCAGTCAAAAATAAAAACCTTTAAAGCATATAACCATTTAGTCATACACCCACAGCTACTTAACTTATGGTTCAAATTTTAAGAAAACTTAATCTATGGGTTATATTATTCACGCTTTTTGCTTATATCGCACCGTTTATTAGCCCTGCTCAAATGTCATTTTTGATGTTTTTTGGTGTTGCCTTTCCTTGGCTTTTGATTACTAATATACTTTTTATCATAATTTGGGCATTGAGTCGCTATCGGTATTGGTGGTACTCCGCAGCCGTTATCTTGGTTGGGTGGTCGCATTTAACGAGTGTTTTTGGCGTCCATTTTGGACAACCTAAAAGCCTAAATACTGAGGGGGTAAGAATCGATAATGGTTTGCGCGTCATGAGTTACAATGTTCATGGCGTAATGCCACCGGGTGCTAAAAATATCGTACAAGCACGTCTGGAATTGAGTAATTTTTTAGAAAAACAAAATGCCGATGTCATCTGTTTTCAAGAGTATCTATTCACATGGGGCGAAAACGAGGACAAACAAATGCTTGATTTCCTGCCTTTTTTAAAAACTTATCCTTACTATATTCGACTAAAAGGCAATGATTTGGCTATTTTTTCTCGCTTTCCTATCCAAAATTCAGGTATTTTACTCCAACGGAATGATTCTAATGGCTGTACGTATGCTGATATTGCGATACAAGGTAGAATCATTCGTTTTTATTCTTTACAACTGCGTTCAAATGTCGTGAGTGACATTGCAGATGATTTGGCAAGAAAGAAAGATATCACTGACGACAATTCATGGTTCAATGTCGGTCGCATGTTAACCCGTTTTAGGCGTTATGGCATCATGCGCGCAAAGGATGCCGTAATCATAAAAAAACACATCAAAGAAAGCCCTTATCCTGTCGTTCTTTGTGGCGATTTCAACGACATTCCCGTCTCTTATTCCTACAAAACCTTGTCAGATGGCTTAACCGATACTTTTCAAGAGGCTGGACGAGGTATTGGTACAACTTACGCAGGTCATATTCCTGCTTTACGGATTGACTATATTTTGACCGACCCGCGTTTCAATCCGCTGAATTGTTTTGTCTATCGCGTTGCTCATTCTGATCATTACCCCGTTGTGAGCGATTTAATGATGGGTTACTAAGTAGAAGATGACCGACTGAACGCTCGACCACCGAAACCCCCTCTTGATATGGTGGATTTCACGGCATTAGAACCCACATTTGAGGTTTTACTCAAGCCACGAGAGTAAAAACCTGTGCGGCTATAACCATTTCCTCCTGCCAAGCCATAAGGTCGAAAAGCATAATACCACAACAAGGCAGTGCCAATGCCATAGTGATGCGTTCGAGTGTAATGCGCTGTTGTATCAGAGCGCATATAGACCTTTTTGTCTGTTTTTGCATCCCAATCGCCACTTGCACCTTGTGGGCTTTCTGTTTTATTACATGAAGCTAAGGCGGCTGTGATGAGTACAAGACTGACTAATTTCGATTTTTTCATGACACCTTAGAATTTATTTAACCGTGATATAAAATTCATAATCTTTTTGACCCGTTGCAGTTGTTGCGTTACCTTGTGCGTCAGCCGCTTGAATGTTGGCATTACCGAGCGCAGGAATCGTATCGCTGTGACGTATTTCGTTAGCAAGGACACCATTATGCCAAACTTTATGGATGGTTACCAACACATCTCTGTTATCAGGCAGATGTTCAGTCGTCAATTGTGTCTCAATAGAGCCATTATGTGAAATATCTTTTGTTTCAACCTTATCATTCTCCTCCTCACCGTTGTCACAGCTGACAAGGCAAAATGTTGAAAAAACAAGGAGAATAGACAGAAAACGTATCATTTTCAAGTATTTTTTTAGATGAAAAGTAAATCAACCCTTCCTAAAGATTGTAACTTTCGGAAGGGTATTTTGCTACAACGATTACAGTTTTTTCGTTTCTAAAAATTTAAAAACAAAATAAATCAAACCGCCAACGATGACCAACCACAAAAGCGGACCTATAATTTTGAGGATAAAAAATATCAATATGATGGCACCAATGATGAGAAAAACATTGCCATTTTTACCGCGTAACATTTTAATAACATTATCTAAAATATTCTTTATCATTGTTTTATAATTTTAAAATTAAACTAATATTTTTATGCTAAATAATTTTTCATATTTGTAACGTCTCGTTCAAGTTGACTTACGAGAGACTGATATGTGGCTTCAAAATCCTTTTGCGTTTGTGCTACTTTGACTGTTGACTGAGCGATGTCGTCTTTTAGTTGTGTCACATCTTTTTGATGTTGCGCTATTTCATCTGTCAATCGCTTAATCTGTTCCGCTTTTTGTTGTATCACTGCTTCGAGATTTTCAACTTGCCCTTGTTTATTACCTACTTGTGCAACGCGTTGATTTTCAGCAGCTTGTAAAAATTTCGTTTGCTCGTTTTTCAGAATTTCGAGATAATGCAAAGCCGCATTGACCAATTTATTGGGTGTTGCACCCATCGTTGAAGCCATCGCAAAAGCAGATTTATAACGTGTCGCTTCATCCATTGGCATATTTGCCAAATTTTGGAGCGATAATTTAAATTCAAAATAATCGAACCCATCTAAGTTAGCGCCTTCCATTGCCCCAAACAAGGCTTTCATAAATTTTTCATTGACCGTACCATCGCCTGCAGATGTTGAAAAAATGGGCGATACTGAGGGGGTCGGTTTGACAACACCTTCCTTTGAAGATGTCGGTTGTTGTTCCTTTTTTTCAGGTTCATTAACTGCAGCGTTTGGGTCAGTTTGAACAAAAACGCCTTTAAATTTTGACCAAAAATCACTCATATTTTTTCCTTAAAGTTTGATTTGATAATAGAATAAGATTAAAAATAGGGTTAGAAGTTCATTGAATGGGGAAATTACCGATAAATCTAAGGTTATATTCGGCAAAATGGCATTTTTTTGAAAAAATAAGGTAGGCTCGGAGAGACGTAGAGAGGGGGTTAATAAGTTTTGGGGTTAACAATGTAATGGATAAATCTATGCTCAATGCTAAATATTATGGGCTCAATACTGCCTCGAATTTATAGCAATTCAGAAAACGCCTTACTGCGCGCTGTCCATGAATTTTGTGCAGCAAAATGCTTAAACCTTTCGGCATCTGTATTTGAATATTCTTTTTGTACCATTTGAAAAAAAGAAGCCTCATCGTCAGCGATGTTAACAACGGTTTCAAAATCGCTCAAATTGGCAAAACGGGTTGACACAACAGGTTTGCCTGCTGCTAAGTATTCATTGATTTTCAAGGGGTAAATGCCTGCAGTTAATTTATTTTTGAGAAAAGGAATCAAACAGACATCAAATTGTTGTACCCAAGCGGGTAAAGTGGATGGCGGTTGCGCGCCAACAATTTGGACATTCGGAAAAGCAGACAGCCGCTTTTCGTAAGCGGATTGCGTCACACGACCCACAAAAACATAATTGTACTGAGGGGTCATTGAGATGAGTTTTTCGAGCAAATCGTAGTCGATTCTTTCGTCTACTGAACCGAGATAACCTATTATTTTTTTATCTTTTTCAAGCGAAATCGTCGGCAAAACGTGTGGTATTTGACTAAAAAGCTCGTAGTTGACCCCGTTTTTAATCAAATGGCAATCCACATTTTCTTTCGATTTTTTATCAAATAGACCTTGAGAAGTAACGATGACGGTATCTACTTTTTTAATAAAAGCATCTTCCAACCGTTTGCCGTGCCGACTTGCCCATCGCGCAGAGCCAATCTCGTCGTAGCAATAGTAGATAAGTTTTGACTCATTGAGTTGACCTGCTAATGAATATCCGAAGGTGGGGTTGAACGCATTAACAACTGTAGGCGATGTCATACCCACAGATGCCATAGCTTTGCGAATGGTTCTCTTTATAAAAAAAACATTTATGTAATTGATTGTGTCATAAACTGTTGGGCTTTTTATAAAGTTGATGGGTAGGATGGGCGGCAATGTCAAAAGATGAATTTCAGCACCATTTTCGAGGGGCATTATACTCAAACGTGGTTTAACACCTGACAATCGCTTCCAGGAAATATATCCTTTTCCGAATAAACTTAGCATAAAATCCTTCCATGTATAGGCATAGTTAACGTACAGTATATGATGACCGAGGAGTGCCAATTCGGTCATCAACTGTACGGTTGACTTCAAATAATTGCCGCGCCACGCTGGAAAAGCGACACATACGATATCTTTTTTAGGTTCATTCATATTTTTTCAAGAATCAAAATTTCTTTAGAAATCAAAAAACTTAGCGGAAAAATGCGCGGATTGATACCCCTCAGTATCGGCAGCCTTTTCAGTAAACTGTGACTCAAACGGGTATTGATTTTAAACCCTGTTTTTTCTAAAATTGGCGAAAAATTGCTGTGTGTCAAGCGATTTAAGCCGTTATACGCTTCGATTAAGTCACTTTCGTGCTCGCCACTGATTTTTTCATTCTTTTTTTCAATCCATTTCAACAGCATCTTTTGAGGTAAAAACTGACACCACGGCAGTCCTGTGACACGTACAACATGCGACGCATAAGGGCTTTGCCAAGGCGGATAACTGACGAAAATGCGCCCTTTGGGACTTAAAAGGCGATGAAATTCAGCAAAAATATTTTCTAAAATCGGGAAAGGAATGTGTTCAGCTACATCATTCATAAATATAGCATCAAATGTCCCTTCATACTGAGGGGGTAGTTTATCGGTGGTGATGTCGCGTTTTTCGAACGATACATTTTGGACATTGTGTTTGTCTTTTAGTTGATTGGCGACATTGACATGAAAGCCGTCAATATCCACGCCTTTGACCGAGCATTTCCAATTTTTGGCGTACCATAGGCTCATGCCGCCCATGCCTGAACCGAAGTCAAGCACGCGTTTATGGTTTAAGTCAAAGTGTTGACGGATAAAATCCTTATCGACCTGTAAGTGGCGGGCAGAGTCGTTTAGAAAGTTATTTTCTGCATAAGTGAGACTATTGTTGAGTAAGTCAGCTGATAAGGTCATGTGATAAAATTTTAATTATTAAATAGTTATGATTGACAATTTATTAAATATAGCATTTTAATTTTTCGCCCAATTCCGCTTCATCATACGTTTGAGCCAACGACGGAAACGCGTACGACCTCGCGGAATTTCACCAATACTGTCTTCGAGTAAGTCAATACGAACAGCATTCAAAATGAGTCTGCAAGGGCGTTTCAAAAATTTATTGATGGTTTCAATCGCCCTTTTGTCAGCTGGCAACCAAGAGCGATTGGCGCGACAAACGAGTAAAGCCACATCTATTTGGCTCAACAGCCTTGCTGGATAATTACCCCCAATAAGTGAAGGAATTTCAGTAATGATATAATTGTAGTGATTCCAAGCAATGTCGTCTTCGGCGAGCAAATCGGCTTCGTCTTCTTTGTCAAAAAGGGTAAAATCGGCGACATAAAACTTATTGTCTTCGTGGCTTTGATCGTCCTCTGATGGGTTATCTTTTGGTCTAATAAATAAAACATTGTGTCCATAGCCACGCAACATCTCAACAGCTTGGTTTCCAACGGTTGTTTTGCCATCTCCATCGGTGGTGCTTAATATGGCAATGCGTGCAATGACCGTTCGGGTATGGAGTTGTAAATCAATTTTTAAGTGTTGTAACAGTTGTTCCACACCTCGGAAGATAACTTGATCGAATCTTATAATCGGATGTTTTTGCCAGTTTTTAGGGAGTTTGGGGAGTGCTGTAAACAGTTGCAAATTTGTAACGGCACTTGCATTTTCGGGGGTTCGCAGTGTACCATCCATCATTTCAAGCGCCAGAAGCAACGCCAGAGGTAAAACGAGACCGACGACAAAAGCTAAAATAACCAATGTCATTCGTTTTGACGGATTGGGCTTATCGGGATAATGTGGGGGGTCAACTATGCGTATATTAGCTGTCATCATCGTATTGAGCTTGTGCATACGGACGAGATTGGTACTGTGTAGATTCTCTAAATAGGCTTTTTCTGCTACATCAATTTCACGCTCTAATCGCTTAATTTTTGAACCCCAAGGTGCAAACTTGCTATAAATACGGTCAAATTCCGCTTTTCTTTCTCTAAAAACCGTCATACGAGCCAAGCCTTGTTCGACATCAATCCATTGACTGAGCCATTGTGTCAGTATGTTTTTCACTTCTACCCCTTCAGGCGTACGCTCGACGCCAAAAATAGCTTCGGCATTTTTACGCAAATCCGCTTTAAGTTTTTCTGCTTGAGTTTGTAGAAGGTTAATCGTTTTATAATCTACTTGATGCGTACTGTCATCTAATGAGCCAATCTCAAGATTTGCCAAACGGGTTGAAATAGAAGATAGGGATTTCCGTTGACGGGCAATATTTTCATTGATTTTGGGCAGGCTTCCCCGATTCCCTAATTGGATTTCGAGGTTGCGCCGTGCAGAGTCGGCAGCCGCCAAGTGCATCATTTCTTTGAAGTACAATTCATCTAATTCTTCTTTTTTTGAAGCAATAAAGCGGGTTTGCTCATAGTAGTTGATGATTTTATTTTCTACCATGAAACTGAGCATATTGTCTTCTTTGCCACTTAGAGAGGCGGCGGATTCATTTGTTGTTTTTTCAAAAAAACTTAAAACATCGCCTGTTTGATTTTCTTTAGTAAGACGGTATTTATCGGACAAAATTTTGACCAATACCTCTATCGTATTCCGACATATGGAAGGGTCGGTGGTTGTATATGCGACCTTTATTTGATCGGAATTCCCTTCCCGTTTGATAATTAATTTTTCGATATGCTCTATCCCAAAAAGTGGATGATTGCCCTCTAATATTATTTTAATAACATTGGGCTTGTCAGCATCACGCCAAGACCTTATATTCTCAAGAGTATTATCAAGAGATTGATAATCAACTACTTGAGAAAGAATATTTTCAGGAACATCTTTTTTTAGCTCATTAAAAGCGGTCTCTCCGATGTATTCTACTGAGGGGGCTTTCTGCATCAATGATTGCGCTAAAAGATGGGTACCGACTTCTTCTTGGGTTTCGCGGCTCTTGGCGATGCCTAATATATTTTCCATTTCGTTGTTCGTATAACCATAATCTATACGACCCCCATTAGAAGATTCAATATTGTAGCCTGATACGAGACCTGTATTAAGAAGGGTATGTGATTCATATTCTTTGGGCAGGTTTTTAGTCGAATTAAAAGTTACACCTCCTGCCAAACCAGCTGAAAGTATGAGTAAAAAACGGTTTCTAAGTATTAGTCGGAGTAAAGTTATTAAGTTCATCTGTCCTCTCTTCTTACAAAAAAAAATACTATGCAATTATGAATTATAAATGATGGATTACTCAATTATTTATAATTCATCATTTTTCATGACTTATTTTTCAAAAATAGGCACTTTCACAAGGTTTTTCAGCAGTAATTGCAATCTTTTAGTCTCCGCTTTGGCATCTTCGTATTGGTCTTCTGCAGTGGCAATTCTGGACAAAAGGGTTGAATATTCGCTCGGTAAATAGTTGCCTTCTTTAAAATACTTTTCAGCGATGACAAAACTCATTCGTTGATTTTCAACGCCTTCTGCTCTAAGTTTTATTTTTTTGAGCGATAATTCTAGTTGAACATACAGCGTCAAAACGATTTCTCTTATATGGTCTTCAATTATTTCTTTTTCAGCCCGAACCCTTTCAATTTGTATTTTTTGCATATCAGATTTAATGCCCCGGGTCAAAAAATCGCTTGCCGAAATGCGCATGCCTAAACTGATATTGGTATTGAAATTTTTACGGTCAGTCAACAGATAGTTTGTCGTCGTCCCATTGCCAGTGGCATCTAAAACACTGCCGTTGCCGTATATCGTATTCACTTGAAGTCCAACTAAATCCGCCCAACTTTTCTTCTGGGCTTGATATGCCAATGTTTGTCGTGCCTCATCAACAAGGTTAGCTCTGATTTGAGCTGAATTTTGTAGCGCTAAATTGGTCAAAACACTGAGGGGTTTCAACCGTACTATTTTTACTGATGTTGAGTCTAATTCAATGTCCGATTGAGCGACTAATTGAGTCGTCAAAAAACAAAGAGAAAAGAACGTCGTCAACTTCATCATTTTTTTATATGTCATTGAAAATATATTTTTAAACCTTAAAGGCTTAAACCAATCCTGTTTCATAAATGGCTTTTCTGTTAATATATAAAACAGTGCCGAAACGAACCAGATGATTGGTAAAATGACCACCGATTGCCAAAAGAGCGTGACGGCATAAACTGTCGTAAATGTCCATTTTGCTGTCAAGTTAGACCATGCTTCAAGTAATGGTAAATGGATAAGGTAAATTGTATAACACATGCCGCCTGTCGCCGCTATATTTCTTTTTGATAAAAAAGCTGAAAAAAAGCGACTTTTGAATGCCGAAATAAACAATAATGCCAATGCAAAATTGAATATCAATGTTTTTAGAACTTCTTCAGTCCAAGTATAAAACATCGTTAAAAGGGCAAAAGCAGCGATGACGTCCCATTTTATCGAGCGCGATACTGAGGGGGCGTTTTTCCAATCATGGATATAAAAATCAGCGATTAAAAAACCGATTAGAAAGTTGGGCAAACGACCTAAAAGGGTCGCTTTCATCGGAAAATGAAGCCACCCACAATATCCTTCAATCAAAATATAAACAATTATCAATGCAACCATACCGATACGTCGTCTTATCTTATTTTGAAAAGAGAAGTAAGCAGTAGCTAAAAAAGGCGCAAGCAAGTAAAACTGTATTTCTATCTCCAATGACCATGCCACAGGATTAATAATCGAATATTCACCGAAAAAAAACCAATGTGTATAGGTGATAGATGCCAGCCAATGCGGCAATATTTGAGATACAGAATAGCTATTTTTGAACACCAAAACGGCTGCAAAAACCGTCATCCAAAGCACGAAAGGGGGTTCGATACGTGTTAAACGCCGTAAATAAAATGTTTTTATACCCTTTTTACTGAGGGGGGTGTTTTTGCTAAAGGGCAATGCCAAAACAAAACCACTGATGGCAAAAAATAAAAACACGCCCACTGTGCCTCGACTGATGAGAAACGCAAATGGGTTATCTTTGATAGGTGTTGAAAAGTCAATGGGAGAATGTCGAATGATACGCTCACTTAGGTGTTGGATGGCAACGAGAAAAATAGCCATGAACCGCAAACCGTCTATTTCGGCGAGGTATTTAGCCCCTGCTGCAAGAGGACGTTGCAGCAGGTTTAGGAAAGTTTTTAAAATGGTCATAAGTCTCTTCTGTATTTATTTGTACCACAAAAATGGTATGACCATTTTTATTTAATCCGATATTTTCGGTTTTTGGTAACATTCAACGGTTTTTTGGTTGGTCAGAAAGGGTTCTAAAAGCAAGAGAACCGATGTGTGCACATCGGTTCTCTAATAAAATGTATTTAAATATTATTTAAACTTAAATATTTTATCATTATTAATATTTGCTGGCACAGCTTTATACCAATCCGTTGACAAAGTGCCTTTACTTTCTGCCCATTTATTGAAATTAAGGTAAGCCTTATTGATGGGTGCCCTCTCTATGGGATATAAAAAAGAGATTGGTAATAAAATCGCCCAAGGCAAATTCAATTTCGTTTGATAATACTTCCCTTTTCCACTGTCATCATCTCCTTTGCCAAACAATGAGAGATTAGCTAAGTTTGTCGGTTTATAACCAGCCAAATGCACTTCGCTACCGCGATTTTGGTTTGTAAAAATAAACGGATTATAAGGTGCCGTTCCCAAATCAGCCACTGCAATAGGCGTTCCGAAATTGATGACCATTTTGATTGTATCTGGTTGCACCGTTGGCTTAGTCATATCCGTGTTTACAAACAATCCATAAGAAGCCTTCATTAAGTTGAAACCATTGTCGAATGCCATAATGACTGCATTTGTTTGGCGCGCCTCAGTGCCATTATTATTCACTTTGACGATGCCTTCCTTTAGATTTGAACCCGTTACAGATGATATTTTGTCAAAAGAAACAGGTAATTCAAAACCAAAACCATTTTTATAGCTTGCACCCATTGCCCGCAATAAGAATTTAGTGCGTAGTGAAGTCACTTTATTTTTACCATTCGTACGTATTTCGAATTGGTAATCAACAACCATATCGTTTAAATCATAATCGCCTTGCAAAGGATACGAATCCTCAAAAGCTAATGATCCGAATTGAGTTGCCGACGGTACAAACTGAACATAAGCATAAGACGCGTCCTTCGGTGCAGCGTCTTCAGTATCAGGAACACCATCACCGTCTGTATCAATTGCTACAGTCTTTGGAGTCACTATATTTGTGGTTGTAACCGCAGAAAAAGGACTAACTGTTGCATAAAAAATAGCATCATTGAAGTCATTATCCCCTCCTGGGCGGTCAAGATCTTCAAAACCCATAATTAATTTACCTGATGCATCGTTCAAAAGTACCATGTGGCTCCGATTGGCTTCTGTCGTAAATGTGTTGAAATTTCTGTTAGAATAACGTATCGGGTGACGCTCATCTGTTACAAGTTTAGTGTTTCTTCCTTCCCAACCATCAGGTACTAAAAACCAAGCAACTGTTGTACCCGCAGGAAAATTACCCAATTTTACTTTGTCACCCGTTTTTAAGGCACCTCCACTACCGTTGTAAGAAACGTTTGGAAAAATGATGTTCAATTTGCTAATAGCAGATGCTGTTTTGGGTGGGTTGTTTGTCGGATAAGTGTAATAACCCAAGGAATTTTTATAATTCGCTCCTTCATGGACAAATGTCACCCAAACATCTGCAGCTTCTTTCAAAACGATATTGGTTTGTGCAGCGGTTGTAATATATTGAGGATTAAATGCTGGCACAGAGCGCGCCTCAGGTAAAGCAGTATTAATCTGGTTGAGTGTTGCTGCGCTTATAACATCGCCTTTTGATTCAAGATATTTAGGCAAACCCACGTTGCCAACATAAGTTCCCATAAACGAGAACACCACAGCATCAGGCGATAGACCACCGCCACTGTTACCGCCAAATGAACCACCGCCATTTTCAGCTTGTTCAGCACCCTGAACGACACCATCTCTAACAGTGTTTTCAGTCCCAAAAGCCAATTTGAGATTGGTCGAAGAACCAATATCTATGGTTTGATAAGACGGTATACCGATATAGCTTGTGGTAGCAATAATGCGTTCCGCACTCGATTCGAGGTCAATTTTAGATGTGAAGACCCCCTCAGTATTGGTGCGCGCTGTCATCAAAAATACGCTGTCTACTCCATCTTTATCTTTTACGAAAAGATTGAATGTAACGCCACTCAAAACATCCCCTGAGTTGTCTCGGGCTTCAATGTTTAGGTTGACTTGTCGGGATGTTGAAAAAGTAAACCCATCTGGGATAATAAGTTCAGACATTGTTTTGTCTTTGCTGTCCACAATTTGCCCATTTTCTGGGACATCAAAAGGTTTGCAAGCCGTGAAAGTAAGTAATGTAAAAAAACCAATTGTAAGTTTTCTCATGATTAATTTGAATAATTTAATATTAATTTTTAAATGTGCTTAATGAAAAATTTATTGTTATGATGTTAAAATAAAATGCTGTAAACCAACAAACTCTAAATGAGATAAAGGTTTAGAAGGATATGTGCTCGGAAGTTATGAAAGTACGCTTTTGCTGCTCGCTTCTTTCTATAAGTTTATTGAGTCGCACATCTAACTCCATAGGATGAAAGGGTTTCGTCATAAGGTCATCTGCGCCCACACTAAGTGCTTGGATGCGGTCTGCACTCGCTTTAGAACCACTCACAACCAAAAGAGGCACATCCGGTAAAGTCTGCCGAATGGCTTTGATGAGTGCCATACCATTCAAGCCTGGCATATCCAAGTCAGTCACAATGAGGTTAGGTTGAAATCCATTCACCACCAGTGCCAATGCTTCCACTGAATCGGTATATGTCAAAACTTCAAATTTTTGTTTAAGGAATAAGCCCAAATAGCGGCACATCATGGGCGAATCATCAACGATTAGAACTGTAGGTTTTTGTCTCATAATTAGTTTACTATGTGAATTTGTGTTATTTTACAACAAAAATAATGGCTATAATGCCCCCCCTCAGTATGTTTTCGGTTTTTGGTAGAAATAGCCGTTTTTTTGGTATTTTATTAAATAAAACACTGTTGACAAAAAAAACCAATGCAAATGCATCGGTTTCCATGTAAGTTAATAAGAAGAGACTTTATCAATATATTTTTATAACATTCTGATAGCTTGGCCAAGGCTCATCAGCAACAAGCCGAAAGCTAATTTTCTCATTTTTTTAATATAATTAAATGGTAAATAAATTTATTTATAGAATTGATGGCTGTTGGAAGCTAAAAGCACATCAATTACTAACATTGTGTTTTATGTTAAAATCAATAAAAATCAAACATTTTCAGATTGGATGGCGGCTAAGGGTGTCTTAAACAGAATCCATAAATCAAGCCACAGCGATGCACGACGGGCATAAGTAATGTCAAGTTTCTGACGACCTTCTGCACTCATATTACCTTTTCCCCGTTTGGTCACTTGCCAAAGCCCTGTTATACCCGCAGGGGCAACAAATCGTTCGATGCCATCGTCAGTCGTTAACTTTTCTGCTTCATAAAGTGGCAATGGACGGTTGCCAACCAACGACATATCCCCCCTCAGTACATTGATAAGTTGTGGTAGTTCATCAATACTTGTATTGCGGATAAAAGTACCGATACGCGTAATACGTGGGTCATTGACGATTTTGATAAATGGTTTTTCCTGCTTTTGTGTATAAAGGAGCTCCTTTTCAGAGAGCCAACCTTGGTCAGAAATCAAATTTTTGATGGCGTGTGAAGATTCGGCAGCAAGTCTAGGCTCTGTCGATGCGCCATATTGATTATTAATCTTGCTAACTTCCAACAACATTTTATCCGCGTCCGTACGCATGGATCGGAATTTGATAAAACCAAAAATTTTATAGTCCTGACCCACTCTTTTTGATGTATATAAAATAGGACCACGACTTTCCAATTTAATCAAAATAGCCACAGTCAATAATAGTGGGCTTAAAATGATGAGTAAAATCGATGCGCCTACAATATCCATAAGGCGTTTTAGGACATAATATGCCCCTGATTTTTGTGTAGAATATGACATAAGTTTTGTGTATTATGGCTAATTTAAGATTCTTGTTTATAAAACAGCTGCAGATTTCATCAAACTCGCAAAAAGCTGTCGCACGCGATTTGGTTCTTGAATTTGATGCACACCTTTCTCTATTAATTTGCTGACTCGAACTTCTAATTCTGCGGGATGAAAGGGTTTAGTCAAAAAGTCATCTGCACCAGCATGTAGGGCTTTGATGCGTTCGATACTTTCTTTGACACCACTGACTACCAAAACAGGCACAAGTGGTAAAACCTTCCGAATAGCACCAATTAACTCAATACCCGTCATAGTAGGCATATTTAAGTCGGTCACAACCAGGTCGGGTTCAAATCCGCTTTCAATTAAAGCCAAGGCTTCGACTGAATTCGTGTAAGAAATAACTTCATATTTTTTTTCAAGAAATAATCCTAAAAAGCGGCACATGATAGGAGAATCATCAACGATAAGAACTGTAGGCTTTTGTAACATCTCTTCTTTAGTTTATTGTGTATATTTATTTTTGTATTGATAGGACAAAAGTAGGCGCAGAAATTACCCCCCTCAGTATATTTTCGGTTTTTGGTAGTAATGGGCGGTTTTTCGGTTTTTTAATTCAACATTTTTGATGAGAAATGGCGGAAATTAAAAAAATACAAAGCACATAATTATTTAAAGGCATATTAAGGGATTTTAAAACAAAAAAACTTCAACCAATTGATTATCAATAAATTGAAGCTTTAATTAATTAAAACATATTTTCGAATAACCTTCAAAAAATTTCTACAAAATTTTTAAACGACCCAATAACTCCCCTTTATTTGCTCGACTAATGGGGATCACGCTTTTGTCAATCACCAAAGAATTCTCTTCAATATCCTTGATTTTTGATAAATTAACAATATACGTCCGATGTACTTTCAAAAAACGAGCATCATTGAGTTTTTCATCAATACTTTTCAATGTACCATGAATAATATATTGTGATTTAATTGTTTTAACCCTAATATAATCGCCTACGTTTTCAAAAAACAAAATGTCATCGCATGGCACACGAATATAACGTCCATCTTCTTTGACATAAATTTCATCCGCTTCTGCTTGAAAAACTTGACGTTTTTGCAAGACATTTAATGCTTTATCTACGGCTTGATCAAAACGAGGTGCCGTAATCGGTTTCCTTAAATAGTCAATGGCATTGAATTCAAATGCTTCATAAGCATAATCAGTGCTTGAAGTCATAAAAATGACCATAGGTATAACGGGTAGTTTCTCTAACACTTCAATACCCGAAAGAATGGGCATCTCTATATCCAAAAACATTAAGTCTATTACTGATGTGTTTGAGAGGAAATCAACGGCTGTTTTGCCATTTTCGAAGGTGTCAAACAATTCAAGGTTTCTATTTTTTGCACAAAGTCGCTCTAAAGCCTTTCGCGCCATCAAATCGTCGTCAACAACAATACATTTCAGTTTCATATTCAAGAGAATTATACATTCTATGGTACTGCATTACCCAGTACTTCAATTTATTTTTTTCGAAATCTAAAACCTAAGATGTCAACAACGATGCCATATAGTTGTTTGGGCAGAAAATGATGGACACATATTGACCATCAGCAGTCATTTTTTTTGGAATTTAATGAGAACTCTCAAGAAAAACACTGGCATATTTGGCATTTGCAAGGCATTCATAGTCGAATTTCACCACTTTGACCGCTTCATCAATATCATTTTCAAAATCAAGAAGAAGTGCGTTCCATACTGAGGGGTCATCATTTTTCTTAGCAGAATGTTCTATGGCTTCCATTTTAAGTTCCAAATCTGGTAGACCTACCATGGCGAATGTCGGTTTGAGTTTATGCGCCAAACGCCCCACTTCTTGTGTATTTTTAGCAACCACTTGTTCTTTTAAAGTGGCGTATTCAGGCATCACTGTTGTCAAAAATATATCAAACATATCGCGTGCATAGCTCAAATCGTCTCCATAAAATTCTGTTAACAAACTCGCATCCAATCGTTTGTTGAAGACAAAAGGCTTGGCTGATGTACCCATTTTCCCCCCCTCAGTATAAATAGACGTTTCCTTGATTTTTTCCTGTTTTTCGTTGTAAAAAAGTTTTAGTTTCTCAAAAAGTTGAGACGGTTTAAACGGTTTGGACAAGTAGTCGTTCATACCTGCCAAAAAAGCTTTGTCTTTCTGTGAAAGCATGGCTGATGCTGTGAGGGCAATAATTGGTGTCTCATGATTTAAAGAAACGTTGTTACGAATAGCATCTGTTGCTTCGTAACCATCCATTTCAGGCATTTGAATATCCATCAATATCAAGTCAAAAGGCTCGTGGCTGGCTAATTCTACCCCTTCTAAGCCATTGTGCGCTATTTGATAATCGACTTGCCATTTTGTCAACAATGTCGAAATATATTTCCGATTCATGTGATTGTCTTCAACAACCAAAACACGATAGCCTGCTACATCTAAGCGGTCATTTTCGGAGCCTGAACGCTCTTCCAACATTATTTTTTTATCTGTTTCTTCATAAAAAACATTAAAAGTAAACGTTGTTCCCTTGTTTAGTTGGCTTTTCAAGCGAATTGTGCCCCCTTGCATTTCCACCAATTGTTTTGTAATTGCTAAACCCAAACCTGTACCGCCGAACTTGCGCTTAATGTCTCCATCAACCTGCCTGAAACTTTTAAATACCAAATCATGCTTTTCTTTAGGAATGCCAATGCCTGTATCTGCAATTTTAAACGCGACGTTTATACGGTTTTTTTTACGAGATTTAATACGTACAGACACCGTAATTTTACCTTTTTGCGTAAATTTTTCAGCATTTCCAATCAAATTGATGAGAATCTGATTGAGCATCAAATCATCGCCAATCACCATATTTTGAAGGTTAGGGTCTAGGTTGAGTACGACTTCTAAGGCTTTATCTTCATGACACATCTGAAAAGTTTTGACCATTGCTGTGACCAAACCCGCCAAGTCAAATTCATTGTGTTGAATCTCAAAATTGCCTGAACGGATTTTAGATAAGTCTAAAACATCAGAAATGAGCCCCCTCAGTATTTCAGCAGAATTTTTCAAAACGGATAAATATTCTTTTTGCTCTGCTGTCGGTTCAGTATCGTATAGCAGATGCGCCATGCCGATAATCGCATTCAAAGGCGTGCGTATTTCATGGCTCATATTCGCCAAAAATTGCTTTTCTGCTTTTTGAGCCTCTTCTGCCCTTTGACGTGCTTCTTCGAGTTCAGTTTGGAGGTTTTTTTGATATGTAATATCATAATGAATGCCAATAGACCCCACAACAGAGCCATCGGGGTCAAAAATAGGTGCGCCAGAGTTGAGTACCCATATGCGCGAACCATCTTTTTTTATCATTTCAACTTCATAAACGCTGCCAATACCTTTTAAACGGTCTGTGGTCTGTTGCTCTAATATGGCATAATATTCAAGTGGTATCAGCACTTTAAGGGCATCTTTACCCATCAATTCATTTTCTGTATAACCCACCATCGTGCAAAAACGAGGATAAGCACGAATGATAAGTCCTTGATTATCAACTTCTACTAAGCCCAACTCCATATTTTCGATGATGCCACGGTACTTCTCTTCACTGCGTTGCAGGTTTTCTTGATCATAATGCTCTTTTGTCACATCACTGTACTGCCATAGATGACCACAGTATTGGTCGTCTAACAAAATAGGCACATAATCACGTTCATACACACGACCATCACGCAAGAGTAGTTTTTCATTGATAACTGACTCTTTTTTCTCTACAATAGCCTCAACACGTTTGTCAAAAGTCTCGGAATCTTTAAAAAAGTCTTTAAATTTTTTAGCAAATTGCGTATAATCCATCCCAACCAGCACTTCTGGCGAAAGTGATAAGTTAAAAAAATTGCAAAACATTTGATTCGCTAAAACAATGTGATGCGACTCATCTTCTACCAAAATACCTGAATGTAGATTGCTAATCAGTGCGGCAAGGCGAGTTTGACTCGTTTGTAGGGCGCGGGTACGTTCTGAAATTTTAAATTCCAGATTTCCATTCAGCACACGCAATTCCTTATTGGCATAGTACAAGTCCAGTGCCTTTTGTTCCAAAATGGATTCGGCATGTCGTCGTGCAAGCCGTTCACGGTCAACTCGGCGCTTGAGGACTACTATTTCGTTCGTCATTTTTGTCGTGTAATGATAAAACGGACTTTAGAGCCGTCTTTAATAAGATTTGTTCTTTCAATTGTCCCTTTTTCGGCATAGTATTTCAAGCAGGATTCAATCAAACCTTCTGCAAAATCAGCCATTTTACGCTCCGAGGTATAGATCATCTCAAGCGTATTAGCATCCAAACGTGTCGTTTCAAAATGAGGTAATTCTGCATCAGGATACAATTTTTTGACCTCAACATGAATATGATGGCTAATGGATTCCAATAACTCAAAAGACGACTTCACTCTTACCAAAAAATGCCCATATTGGGCGACTAAAGTTCCAAAAAAATGTTGACCATACAGTTTCAGCAGTTTTGAAACAGGAATTTGGGTGTTATGGCTTAGTTGCATCACCAACTGAACCATTTCTTTATGAGGATAAGTCCCTATAGATGTATAGGCACCGCCCGACATCAAATCGCTTGACGTGATGATTTTATCTACCATATCATAGCCGAAATTATTTTCGACCAAATCCAAAAAACCTGTAAAAAGAACACCTTTCATAATCTTGTTTTTCTTTATTGTGAAAACCAATTCTTACTTACGTGTTATCCAATAATAAGTTATAAACAGGCTCGCAAAAAAGGTATAAATAAAGAAAATTGTTGTCTTAACAGAAAGGAAATGCTTTTTACAGGAACAGTGACGCTGTAAAAATAAGTGAGGAAAGTGGCTAAACGCCAACCACTGACGTTGCGGCGCATGAAAAGCAACCGGTTGCGGGTGATATAATAAATTTTTAAGGGACTCATTTTGCCGACGGCGGCACTTTCTTTATGATAAATCAAACCCGCAGGTTCGTACCAAATCGAAAAACCTGTACGGCGGATTTGGGCGCACCAATCGAGTTCTTCGTAGTATAAAAAGAAATCTTCAGGCATAACGCCTACATAATCAATAACTTCTCGACTAACCATCATCGCTGCACCATGTGCATAAGCGGTATCACAAGCGATGTCATACTGTCCTTTGTCAACCTTATTTTTGCCAATCGCTTCATTTCTACCAGTCAATGAATTCATTTCAGTGAACCCCGCATATTGAATCACATTCGGATTATCATAGTAACGAATCTTAGGGCTGACTGCGCCGATATCGGAATCTGTTGAAAAACGTGACAATAACGACTCAATCAAACCCTCTGTTAATATCGTATCGTTATTTATAAAAAATAAATAATCCCCAGTTGCCGCCGCAATGCCGAGATTATTACCCCCTGCAAAACCGAGATTTTCAGCACTCATAAGGTTTTTTACTGAGGGGTATGCTTTTCTGAAAACAGCAGAACAATCCTCTAATGAGCCATTATCAACAACAATGACTTCTACGTTTTTATAACTGTTTTTCTCAATAGAATGCAATAAATCAACTGTAACAGCCGCTTGACGAAAATTAACAGTGATGATAGAAACCAAAGGTTTTTGAGTTTTCATGCCCATTTAATTTTTGAAAACACTATGCGATAGGCGGGTAATATACCGTAAATAGTTCGTCTGAAATCAACATTCATCCACCGGCGCAACAGTATCTGCCCAACACCAATGGTAACAAAAATAGCTGAAGTGGTTGCCACAGCTGCCCCCTCAGTACCAAAGCGTGGAATGAGTAAAAGGTTGAATAAAACCGTTACAAACATGCTGAAAATCAACATTTTAAGGTTCCATTCGGGTTTACCCACGGCATCCAAAGTAACACCAAAAAGCCTTCCCCACGGCTTTACAATCCCTGAAAAAGCGAGTATTTGAACTAAAATAGTGGCATCCAGAAATTTTTCACCCGCCACAATGAGAACTAAATATTTTGCGCCAAAAATGGTAAACAACGTAATGGGAACCGTAAAAGCGAGCAGCCCCGCAACCGATTTTTCAAACAGTTGAATGACCCCCTCCGTACCGCCTTGCCTGTTTTCAGTAGCAATTTTTGGCAATAAAACCAACCCCAGCATATTCAATGGAAAATCTATATAACTGATAAGACGTGATGCCACATTGTAAACAGCAATCGCTGCGGGTGGCATAAAAGCACCTAATAACAATATGTCAACTCTTTGAAATAGCATAGAACTCAAATTTGAGCCCAAACCATAACGTCCGAAATTGAACAGTTTTTTGAGCCAACAGGTATGAATAGGTGCGAAATTGATTTGTTTTATATTGCTTTTTAAAATAACAAATAAAGCAACCAGAGAGGCTGGAATTTGAAGTAAAACAAGTATTTCTGTACTCAATGTGTTGAAATATAGTTTTACAAAAACAGTTAATAGACAATAAGTTGCGCCAAAAATACTTGCCGTAAGCATAGATGTTTTGAAATTATGTAGCGTCATTTGCCATCCATCAAAAAAGCGCAAAGCAGCATTCAAGACAGTTAACATAACATAACCTAACATAAGCGTAGGCAAGTCGGGCATCTGAAACACCCCCCTCAGTAAATAACTCAAAATCAATAGAATAAATGCCCCTATGATGCTTGAACCAACACTCAATACAAGGGCAGCTGAGGCGATACGAGAACGGTCATCAGGGTTATGGGTCATAAAATGCACCATACTGTTTTGAATCAAACCCAAACGACCCATTTCAATAAAAGATGTCAAGGTCAGAAACATAGCCCATGCCCCTACATCTTCGGGCGTTAGCCAACGGACAACCATCAAAAAGTGAATGAGCGCGAATCCTTGTTGTGCCGCGCCTGCTACCATGGCGTGACTACTGGAACGAAAAAAATTGGGTTTTTGCATTTATTTATTTGAATTTGTAAAATTGCACTTAAAGTGAGACTGCCAAATTTAAATCTTCTGTACCTTTTTTCGACGCTAAAACTTGTTCATAGACCCCCTCAGTATCAGCCGCTATTTTTGACCAATTAAATTTTTCTGCGACCAATTTTCGCCCATTTTCACCCATTTTTTTCGTCATTTCAGGATTTCGATACAATTCGTTGATAGCATTAGCTATTTCTTGAATGTTGTAAGGATTAAACAGCAAACCATTGAACCCATGCGTGACAACCTCGGGCACACCCCCCACATTGCTAGCCGCCACAGCCTTGCCACACGTGTTTGCTTCAAGCAAAACAATGCCTTGTGTTTCATGAAAAGAAGGCAAAACAAGAGCAAAACCTTGTTTTATCCAATTTATAACATTATCATTTGATTGTGACCCTACTAATTGGACTCGGTCAGAGACCCCCTCAGTAAGAATAAGTTCTTTAAGTTCAGTGCCATTCAGTCCGTCGCCTATCATAACGAGTTTGATGTCTTTATCCACTATTTTCATCGCTTTCACGAGTTGGAAAATACCTTTTATTCGGTCAAGCCGTCCAACAAAAATAATAGTATTGTTATCTGACTTGATGTCGGTATTTGTCTCAATATGTGACTTTTTGACTGCCACACCATTGGGTATAATAATACGTGGCTGCTCTTCGATTGGCATATTTAATTGATTCAACTCACGCTGCATTTCATGGCTTACAGAAATGACAGCATCGCTGTTTTTAAAAGCATTTTTCTCAAAATAAGAAGCAAACCGTTGATGTATTCTTCTGTCTAAATTTAGTATTTGTTTTGAAAATTTATTTTCCAAATGAATCAATCCATGAAATGTCGTAAATACAGGCGTTTCATTGTGCCTTTTTGGAAATAAAAAGCCGCTTCTGCCTTGCAAATGCACAATATCATATTTGAATTGATTTTTTTTCAACCACAGCCAAGCACTCAGGTTAAAGCTCAATTCTTCAAGAAGAATGGGTAAAAAAGGAAACCGTCGCATGGGTATATAGGGTACTTCAATGACCGTAAAGCCCTTCATCTCGTAATATTGTACGCCTTTCCTGATGCTTCCTGCCGTCAAAACATAAATGTCATGCCCACGTTGCGCAAGGTGCTCTGCTAATTCAGAAGTATGCGTTTGGATGCCTCCTTGATATCGATGGGGCAAGGACTTACAAATATATACTATTTTCATATTTATAATTCACATTTTTCTTGATCCTTGTCTTCGGAACGTTTTTTTTCTTTTTTCCCCCCATTGATACCTGCAAAAATGCCAATGACAAAAAAAACTATAATTATATGCCACGGCATACCTTCTCCTAACATTGTAATAATTTATGCTTAGGAATGAAGACTATTTGAATGATGAATTATACTAATGTTGTTCTTTACGGGTTCTGATTCATCATTAAAACATTCATCATTTCTTTAATGAACGATGACTTCGTGTGATGTATGAATAAACCGACGACTGGCTTCGCGTAAATGAGTGAGCGCAATGAATGTTGCTCCCAAAGTACGGGGAATAGCGAGCCACATAGCACGATTTTCTATAGTAAAACAATATTTTGGCATTGCCAAAACAAAAGATAAAACATTGATAATGAATGCACTAAATGCTAAAATTGCCATTGAGTCATTTTGAAAAATAATATTAACAAGGCTCATTAATATTAATGCAAATGGTAAAATCAAACGGGGTGGCAAAGCCATTTGTATGGCTTTATTGAAATGGTCAAATTGACCCCTCAGTATAAAACGCATAAATGCCGTTGGTATAAACAGTTTTGCGTAGCGAAATTGTGCAGCAATCCAACGACTTCTTTGTTTAGAAAACTGTTTTGAGTGCCCTACTTTTTCGTCATAAACAATGGCTTCAGGGTCGTAATGGAGTTTAATGCCAAGACGTGTGAGGCGCAACTCTATCTCTTTATCGAAGCCACCGATTGCCTCTACTTGCGGCATTATTGTTTCAAAAACATTATAATCAAAAGCCATGCCCGAACCTGCTAGACGCACAGACAAACCCACGGCACTGTGTCCATTACACAAAATATGGTTGTTAATGTCTTCGCTCGCTGCATCGAGCAGTGCGATACCTGTTTGACCATTTTTAGCGGCACGACGACCTTGTAATGCCACGATATTCTCTTCAAAACGGGCATTGACACGGCTTAAAAAGTCCATTTTCATCACATTATCGGCATCGAGGACGACAGCTATATCAAATTTGCTGGCATCCATGGTTTTGAGTGCCACATTCAAAGCTTTTGCCTTCGTGCTTTTTTCAAAAGCGACCTCAATAACTTGAAGGGGCATAGATTTTAATTCTTTGATTGTTTCTGCCTTCAATTTATCAGCAATCACAATGACTTCGTAGGCATCTGTCGGATAATGCTGAGTTAAAGCCGCTTTTGCAGATGATAAAATAATTACATCTTCCTGATAGGAGGGAATAAAAACCGCCATCCGACGTGTTCGTGTAACAGTTGGCAAAGGTTTATTTTTGAAAAATCGACCTGCCACAGAAAAGAAGAATTGAAAGATAGCACCCCATGCCAGATAAGCTATAGCGATGATATTAAGAATGGTAAAGAGCAACATAGTTAGTGTGGTTATGAGTTGAGCAATAGAAGACGAAATAACTTTGAGCACCGAATACTGAGGGGTGTACTTTCATAGGAGATCCGTTTTCTCTTCTTTTTTTTCAAAAATAGGGGCTTTTGAAAAAAGGAATATTGTTTTTCGGCTTTTGGTTGCTATGCTTCTGAAATTGGTCATTTTAGGTCGGTGGTAGAAAGTGTTTTAAGAAAAATGGTAATTTATTTAATGCCGCTTAAAAATATTATGCTTTCGCAACTTACTTTGCGGCGAGTGCCTCTGCGGTAATATCGTCGTCGAACTTAGGCGCTAAAAAAATCAGTGGAATCATAATCCCCATGAGTATGCCCGTTGGCAATTGGCTATACACTTGATTGCCATAACTTGCCATAAAAATACCGCACATGCCGCTGTACATACCTGCCGTTTTTGCACGCAGCACAGGGTCTCGAAGATGCCAAACCACAAAACCACCTTTGCCGACAAAAAAGCCGAACATGAAAAGGTGTAAACTGATGCCAATAATGCCTGTTTCTGCCCAAAGCTTGACGTAATAACTATCGGTTGCCGTATTGCCCAAAAGACTGTAAGGTGCAAAACGGTAGCCCCAATAACCTGCCGCACCAATGCCACCGCCAAATGGACGCGTTGCCAAATGCCGCCCAAAGGTCTTTTGATTGTTGATACGCACTAAAAGGGAGGCATCTTCGGGGTTAAAAGCCGTTCGCATTCGTCGGACTTGTTCGACATTTTGAAGAGCCGTTGTGTATTTCAAGAAAATAAATACACCAATGGCTACCGATAAGCCGAGCATCAGAATTTTAAAGTTTTTACTCAAAAACAGATGCACCAATACGCCCACGGCGGGTACAGCAATGGCACCGCGTGTGCCTGAGATACCAAAGCCCACGAAGGTCAAAATGGCGGCAAAACCGTAAAAAATTCTTTGACCTATGGGCATGGGTGAGAAGGCAATAATGCCACACATAAGGGCAAACATGGCTTGTGAAGAACCGAATTGTCCCGCATCGCTATAAAATGAAAAGATGCGAAGGACACCCGCCAACATGTGCGTGAATGCAAAACCTTCGACGTAAAGCCAAGCATATTCTGCCGCATCAACCCCAAAAATCATTTGCCGTAAGCCCCATAGTGTGCCTACAATGGAAAGCCATGTTGCCAATTTGAGGAATCTATCCATCTGCTTTCGATTTTTAAAAAGCATAAAAACTAAGCCAAAAGCCATTAATTGATAGAAACCGTCGCCCCGCATAGCATAAAACCAACATTCGGGACCGTTCGATTCGGGATTTATAATTTCAAGAAAAACCAAACCAAACCAAACGGTGGTCACTATCATGACATCATTATTCAAAGGAGACCAATCTTTCTTTTTGACTTGAAAAAGAATCGCAAGCCAAGAACTAAAAAGAAAAATGTCAATCAAAAGTCCCCATGAAGCATTGATATAACGTGAAATACCTGACGAAAAAAAGGAAACCCACAAACTGAGTATTAAACCAAGCATTGGACGGGTAAGCAAGAGTGCAAGAAAAAATAGTACAAGTGGAATGCCTACCAAAGCTATACCTATTATCAAACCCAGTTTAGAAATGGCTAAGCCCGCAACGGCAGCTACAACTGCCATGATGAGGGTTGATGTCAAGCTATCAATACGTTCTGAACCTGTTTTTGTAAGAGACATATTTTGAAATATTTTATTTTTATGTTCAAAATTTATGCCTAAGCCGTTCAGTAGAGATTTTTATTGATTTTTATATACAAAAGAACAGCCGTCGTCCGCAAAAAGGCGGCGACGGCTGTTCTTTCTTTAAAATACTGAGGGGGGATATTGGGTTATAATTTTTTAATCGCTGCCATTAATTTACAAAATATTGATTATCAATATTTTGTAAATTAATAATGCTTTATCTACCACCATTCATAGAGTTCAAAAACTCTTCGTTTGATGAGGTATGTAACATGTGTTTTTGTAAAAACTCAAATGCTTCATCAGGCTTCATATCTGCTAAGTGATTACGGAGAATAAAAAGGCGTTGAACAGTGTCTTTGTCTTGCAACAAATCATCACGACGTGTAGACGAACCATTGACGTTGATAGCGGGATACATACGTTTGTTCGCCAAAGTACGGTCGAGCGACAATTCCATATTGCCAGTACCTTTAAATTCTTCAAAGATAACGCTGTCCATTTTTGAACCTGTGTCTACCAACGCTGTTGCCAAAATAGTCAATGAGCCACCAAATTCGATTTTACGAGCTGCGCCAAAGAATTTTTTAGGCTTTTGAAGCGCATTCGCTTCAACACCCCCCGAAAGAACTTTCCCACTCGCAGGTGCAACGGTATTGTAAGCACGCGCCAAACGTGTAATCGAGTCAAGCAAAATAATAACATCGTGACCACATTCAACCAAACGTTTTGCTTTTTCCAAAACAATATTGGCAACACGTACATGGTTTTCAGCCGCTTCGTCGAAAGTGGAAGCAACAACCTCTGCTTTAACCGACCGCTTCATGTCAGTGACCTCCTCTGGACGTTCGTCAATGAGTAGGACAATCATATAACATTCAGGATGATTTTTTGCGATTGCGTTAGCAATATCCTTCAAAAGAAAGGTTTTACCCGTTTTGGGTTGCGCCACAATCAAACCACGTTGTCCTTTACCGATGGGTGTAAATAGGTCAATAATACGATTTGAAAAGTCACGTCCAGAAGGGGAAATACTCAAAGAAAACTTCTCGTTAGGAAAAAGGGGCGTCAAATAGTCGAAAGGTACGCGGTCGCGGACATCAATCGGATCAAGTCCATTAATTTTAGAGACACGCAATAGAGCGAAATATTTTTCACCTTCTTTTGGCGGGCGAATAGCTCCCCGCACAGAGTCTCCCGTTTTTAAACCAAATAACTTAATTTGACTTGGAGACACATAAATATCATCCGGCGAAGTTGTATAATTATAATCTGCAGACCGGAGAAAACCATAACCATCTTGCATCATTTCCAAAACGCCTTCACCTTCTACAACCCCATCGAGATCAATATTATAACGTGGTGTATTAGAAGATGTGTCATCAGAATCGTTGCGGCGGTTGTTGTTCTTTTTGTCACGACGAGGCTCTAAAACAATGGGCTCGTCAAACTCAATGAGGGCAGGATTTACATAGTCGTCATCATCGTCAGGTGTTTCATAAGAAGGCGGTAAATTATCGTCCTCTTCTTCTATGACGGGTTCAAAACGAGGCATTTCTAATTTATTAGATTTAGACAATCGTTCCGTTTTTATAGGAATCTCAAAACGTAGTGCAGGTTTAGCGGTTTCTTTACGTTCAGGCTTTTCGTCACTGCTGAGTCGTTTACGTGGACGTTTATCGGTTTTGTTAGCCGTTGGAATTTTCTCGTAAGGCGTATTGTCCTCTACAAGAATTTCTTCGTTTTTAGTGTCAGGAGATGCATTGAGTGCCTGTGCATCAAGAATGCGATAAATCAAGTCTTGTTTACCGAGTTTTTTGAAATCAGCAACACCAATGCGGTCAGCAATTTCTTTGAGCTCGCCGACTAACATCTCATTCAGTTGCAAAATGTCGTACTTCATATTAATTGTATAAAAATTGATAAATTTAAAAGTTTGTAGTTAATTAGAATTGAGGTTAAGGTGATTAAAGTGGTATTTGATTCGTTCGTCGTACGTTTTTAAAAAATGCTCAACATGATAATATTGAATATTGTATTAAATTTTAATCCCAGTTTATTAGAACTTTTAATCCTAATCGATAGGTAGAAGAATTTTTTTTTGAAAATTTATTCCGAGAACTCGAAAAAGAGAATGTTTTTTGTTTTTAATCTCCGCCTTAATGTGCGCTCAATAATGAAGTCGTAACTTTTGTATGGACTAAATTATTGGGTTTTATTTGACCTTTAAACGCATCAAAATTGATTTTCAATTAGGCTGTTGTTAAGCTTAAGTTATTGACAATCAGTAAATTAGTTTGAAAGAAAAAGAGGACTTCAGATAGTGAAACGACTAAGACGTTCATGAAAGAATTTTCCGAAGGAGTTTGGATTAATAACAAATTCTACAAATAAAACGTATCAAAGCAAAGAATGTTATGAATCGGTGTGATTTTCTTTGTTGTGTTTTGTGCGGCAAAAATACACTTTATTTTATTTATCAAAGCCTATATTTGCCAAAAATTAAAAAAAGTATTGCATTATGTTACAATTAGCTTTTTTCAGAGAACAGAAAGACCGCTTGGTGGAAGGTCTAAAAAAACGAAATTGGGCAGATGATGCCATTGAAAATACTGTTAATACTGTGTTGAACCTCGATAATATGCGCCGTTCCACACAAACCGAGTTGGATGCTGTCCTTGCTGAAATCAAACAATTGTCTAAAAAAGTGGGTGAAACTATGAAATCAGGCAACCATACTGAGGGGGATGTTTTGAAAGCAAAAGTGGCGCAACTGAAAGAAAAAACGAAAGTTCTGGAAAATACAACTGCCGAAACCCTTTTGGCTTTAGACGACATCCTTTTATCTTTACCTAATATTCCCCACGAAACAGTTCCTTTTGGTAAGATTGCAGAGGACAACGAAGTGTGGTTTTTAGCACAAGAAGAATTGCCAAAACTCCCTGAAGGTGCTTTGCCACATTGGGAAGTGGCTCAAAAATACCCTGTTTTTGATCTTGAATTAGGCGTTAAATTGACGGGCGCAGGTTTCCCTGTGTTCAGAGGTAAAGGGGCTAAATTGGTGCGTGCGTTAATTCAGTTTTTCCTTGACGAAGCGGCAGCAGCAGGTTATGAAGAAATCGTTCCGCCACTTATGGTCAATGAGGCTTCGGCTCGCGGTACGGGTCAATTACCCGATAAAGAAGGACAAATGTATTATATCAACGAAGACGATTTGTACATGATTCCCACTGCCGAAGTACCCGTTACCAATATCCTACGCGATGTCATTTTAAATGAAAAAGATTTACCGATTCGGTATTGTGCTTATTCACAATGTTTCCGCCGCGAGGCAGGCAGTTATGGCGCACACGTAAGGGGCTTAAATCGCGTTCACCAATTCGATAAGGTTGAAATCGTACAATTTACACATCCAGAAAAAAGTTATGAGACGCTTTTAGAGATGGTTGAACACATCAAAGGTCTGATGACAAAACTGGAACTACCATATCGCATCCTAAAATTATGCGGTGGCGATATGGGTCATGCTTCTGCTATGACTTACGATTTTGAAGCCTGGTCTGCGGCGCAAGAACGTTGGTTAGAGGTGAGTTCAGTATCAAATTTCGAGACTTTTCAATCGAATCGTATGAAATGTCGCTACCGTGATGCTAACGGCAAAACGCAGTTGGTGCACACATTAAACGGGTCAGCACTCGCTTTACCACGTATCATTGCTTCGATACTTGAAAACCATCAGACTACTGAGGGGGTCAAAATTCCACAGGCTCTTGTCCCTTATACAAAGTTTGAATTACTCAATTAATTTTAATGATGAATGATTAAAGCATTCATACTTCATCATTCAATACTTTGACCTCTGTTTTTGACAAACGAAAAAGAAAAAATGGCTTCTCCTAAAGAAAGTCGAAAACCCAGTGCCGCGGGGCTATTAATCGCATTGGGCTTTATCTTCGGCGATATTGGTACTTCTCCCTTGTATGTTCTCAAAGCCATCATTGGCAATGATGAGGTTTCTCCCCAACTGATTTATGGGAGTCTTTCCTGCATTTTTTGGACTTTAATATTTATTACCTCCTTCAAATACGTTTATTTAGCACTCAAAGCAGATAACCGTGGGGAAGGAGGCATCTTCGCTCTGTATGCGCGTGTCCGTCGCTACCGAGCAAGATGGGCTATTTTCCCCGCTATGATCGGCTGTGCAACCCTTATGGCAGATGGGTTTTTAACCCCTGCTATCAGCGTTTCTGCGGCAGTTGAAGGCAGTCTGCGTATCTATCCTGAATTACAAACAATGCCCATTGTTATTGGTATTTTGGTCGTTATTTTCGTTTGGCAACAATTTGGCGCACAGTTGTTAACAAAATGGTTTGGTTACATTATGCTCACTTGGTTCTGTGTTATCGGTGGCATTGGTTTAAGTGAGGTCTTGAAGCACCCCTCAGTATTAGCAGCTTTAAACCCGCTCTATGCCATTAAGTTTGTGGCGCACTATCACAGCAGCAGCACTGGTATGACAGGTTTTTTGCTGTTAGGTGCTGTTTTTCTTTGTACGACAGGTTGCGAAGCTTTGTATTCTGATTTGGGTAGGTGTGGCAAAAACAATATTCGTTGGGCTTGGCTCATCGTTTTGCCTTGTTTGATGCTCAATTATTTAGGACAAGGTGCTTGGGCACTCCAATATGAAGGACAAAGGTTGCCTGAATTGGTCAGAAATGTCGGCGTTTTCTTTGCTATGTTGCCCGAGAGTTGGGTTTCTTTTATGGTCGTTTTAGGAGTGATTGTCGCTATCATCGTCAGCGAAGCTTTAATTGCAGGCGTTTTCACAATGGTTAATGAAGCCATAAAATTGAAGTTATGGTTCAACATGAAGGTCAGTTATCCTGCACAAATGCGAGGACAGGTTTATTTACCTTTACTGAACTGGTTTTTATTAGGTGGCTGTTTGACGACTGTTTTGATATTTGAACAATCTTCAAACATGGAACAGGCATATGGTCTGGCTATCATCATTGATATGATTATGACCTCTTCATTACTCCTTCATTTCATTCACATGAGGAACAATTCCTTGAGACGCGCCATTGTCATTGGTTTGGTCTTTGGCGGCTTTGAAATCATGTTTTTGGTCGCCAATCTACATAAATTAGCCTTCGGAGGTTGGTACACATTGGGTTTAGCTGCTATTCTCTTTTTAGGCGTTTTTGTCTTTTGGCGTGGGCAACGCATTCGTAAAAAACATGCCAATTTCGTTCCTTTTGAGACTTTTTTACCAATTTTAAAAGACGTTATGGCGGATACTACTATTCCGCGAACGGCAACTAACCTCGTATATATGACCATGTCCGATGATGAAAAGAAAATTGATTCTAATATTTTATACTCCATTTTTAAGAAAAAACCTAAAAGAGCCGATATTTATTGGTTTGTACATGTAACGATTACAGATGCACCTTTCACAAAAAAAGTCGTTGTTCACCCTATTATTGAAGGAAAGGTATTTTATGTCAATCTCAAATTTGGATTCAAAGTAGAACATAAAATTAACCGTGTTTTCAAAAATATTATCCTCAAAATGCAAGATAGCGGTGAGGTAGATGAACGCAGCCACTATCCGAGCCTACGACGGTATGACATTCCTGCTGACTTTAAATTCATATTGCTCAACAGCCGTGTTTCTGCTGACGATGCATTGTCTCCTTATGAGCAATTTATCGTACGGACATACCGAGTCCTAAAAAACATAGCCGTACCACCTGCCATTGATTTTGGCTTAGAAGGCGGCAATTTTGAGGTTGAAACCGTTCCCATAACTGTTGCACCAGCACAAATCATTGAGTTGGAAAGACAATATTAAAACATCAACATAGATTTTAAGACAAATGCTAAGCACACTAAACACTTTACTTATTAATGCTGTTTTAGTTATTCAAAATGATAAAATATCATGCGAAGTATGCAGCATACTGAGGGGGTATTCCATCAATTTAGTCCTTTAAATATTTTTGTAGACCATTATCTTAAATCTAAACCATACTGTTTAACCATAATTTATATTTGAAACACAATGAAAATCAAACCAATAGCCTATCTACTTGCTCTGAGTATCATTTTTTTTGCTTGCGAAAAAGAATTTGTACCTGATTTACCAACCGTTAGCGAAGAGGTCGTTGTCGAAGGATATATTGAGGCGGGATTTAATGCAACACCGCCTTATGTCATTTTGACAAAAAGCCTCCCTTTTTTCAAGGAATTAACCAGTTTCAACAATGTTTTTGTTGAAGGCGCAGAGGTTTGGATTTCAAATGGTACGGACAGTACACGCCTACAAGAGTTTTGCTGGAAAAATTTAGACCCCTCAGTAAAAAAGCAAGCAGCTCTGTTTTTTGGCATCAACGCGGATAGTGTCAGCACTGACTTTAACTTTTGTGTCTACATTGATTTTACTCAAAAAATAAAAGGTGAAATTGGTAAAACCTATACTTTACGCATAAAAACAAAGGAAGGAAAGCGATTAAATGCAAAAACATATATCCCACGTGCTGTAAAAATTGATACTATTGAGTTCATAAAACCACCTGGCATCAATAAAAACGACACAATGGCTCAGGCTCGTGCAACGATTACTGACCTTGTCGGACCCGATTTTTATCGCTATTTCACCTCAATCAATGGCAGTTCATACATTTCAGGCGCCAATACTGTAACAGACGATGCATTTTTTGAAGGTCAAGTAACAAAATTTAATCTACTCAATAGTGCCAATGAAAGCGGTGAAAATTTTGGCTTGTTCCGTCGTGGTGACACCGTTTCTATTAAGTTTGCTACGATAGATAAAGCCCATTTTGATTTTTGGTCAACCCTCGAATTTAATGCTAATAACGGTGGACCATTTGCCTCTTATACAAGGGTGAAGCATAATATTTCAGGTGGTTTAGGCATTTGGGGCGGCTATTCTGCTTCGTATTACGATGTCATTGTGCCTAAAAAATGACATCCTAACTTTTGAAATTTTCAAAATACCCCCCTCAGTAAGATTGCGCCGAATCACAATATCATCGGATAAATAAAACTGAATTTTATGGAGTTCGGTGTCACTCCATTGCCCTTCTTGAAGGATATTTGAGGTAAATGGGCGTAATTCTTTACTGCAAGAAGACATAATAAGATAAGCATAAAAGCACAAAAAAAGTTGATTGATTTATTCATTAGTTCTTAACGGTTCTTAACACTTTTTAACGTCACAAAAACTTACATTTTGAATATTAAAAAAATTGGTGACACCCTATATTTGAAAGTATTGATACACAAATAAACATAGTATAGAACTTAAACGTAATTATTATGAAAAATCTACACAAAATACTGGCTATTTCCTTTTCGCTCACTGCTTCTATCCTCCGAGCAGATTGCGTTTTTGAACAAGGCTTAGAATTCAAAGAGTTCGGTGTCGGCTTGATGCTGACATGGCAGACATCGGCAGAAGACAACAATCAAACATTTATCCTTGAAAAATCTGATGATGGGTCTTTATTTTCAAACATTGGCAATGTCAAAGGCAATGGAACGACGAAAGAAAAAAAGGCTTACAATTATCTTGATGTACAAGCAAGAGGTAAAAAAATATTCTATCGACTCAAACAAGTTGACTTTGATGGGACTTATAGTTACAGTGAAGTGTTAATCGTCAATAAAAAATTAGACAATAATTTGATTGTTGTTCAAATGACAAGCGAATCAACTTCACGCCTTTTTGCTTGTATGATTGATGCCATGGTTGCAGGTGATGCTAAACTACAGTTACTTGATGCAAGCGGCATATCGGTATGGGAAAGCAAACAAAAAATGACAGAAGGCTTGAACAATGTTACTGTTGACCTTGCGGTACACCGCGAAGGCACTTACAAACTTGTCGTCTCAATGGGTAAAGAAGATGAAACCCTTGTCATTCGTAAATCACTTGATGAAGTCGAATCTAAAATTAATGTTGCAACAACTAAACGGGCTCTGGGTCCCAATAGATAAAGTTTTATAAGTATTTGAAATTCAATATTTTATAAAAAAATGTGTTGTTATACTGAGGGGTGTAACAACACATTTTTTTCATTGTATTTTGTCTAAAAATACAATGAATGAGATTGATTTAAAGCTATTTTGCTCAACTCCAATGAAATATCAAGTGGTTTATCTAAGTTTGCAAAAAAAAAAAATTATAAACCAATAATAATTGCTTGATGAAAAAATCAATCGTATTGTCTTTTTTATTTCTTACCCATTTTGCTTTTAGTCAAAAATTAGACAAGCTACCTGAATCTAAAATTCCGGCTATTGAAACAGAAGTACACCTACGTTTCCTCGCTTCCGATGAACTTTTAGGGCGAAAAACGGGTGAACAAGGCAATTTAGTCGCTTCGCGTTACATTGTTGAACAGTTTCGCCTGCACGGTCTCAAATCGGCTGTATCGGATAATTCCTATCTTCAACCCGTTCCTTTCAAAAGTCCAAAGCCTGTTACTGAGGGGTCTATATTGGTTGGTGATACAACCCTCAAAATCTTAGACGATTTTATCGTTGTAAGCGATAGAGGTGCTGATTTGAGTAATGTCCCCGTTGTTTTTGCAAATTATGGTTGGACAGACGATAAAGGTTATGATGATTACAAAGACTTGGATGTGAAGGGTAAAATTGTTGTTATCCAACTTGGAACACCGAATACAATGAAGCCTTTTGAAGCCATTCAAGCCTCGGATAAAAAAGCTAAAATTGCTGAAGAACATGGGGCTGTGGCAGTGGTTGAAATTTTTACGGCTCAAATGCCTTGGAAAAATCTTTTGCGTTTTTTTACGTCGGAACGATTGCAATTAGATATGAAAAAAAGCAATCAAAAAGAAGCTAAAATGCCACATTTGTGGATTAATGCCGCCAAAGGGGGGCTTTTTGCTAAGGAAAAATTACAAAAACTGAGTATCAAAACGGCTGATAAAGTGATAACAAATGTTATCTCTTACAATGTCGCAGGTATTTTGGAAGGAACTGACCCTAAATTAAAAAACGAATACATCGTCTTATCGGCACATTTTGACCATATCGGTATTAATCACACCAATAAAACGGATTCGATTTCAAACGGTGCGCGCGACAATGGGTTTGGCGTAACGGCGTTATTAACGGCAGCTAAAGCATTTAGTCAATTACGGACGAAACGGTCTATTTTGCTTATCGGCTACACAGGCGAGGAAATTGGGCTTTTAGGTAGTAAATATTACGTTGAATATCCACTTATACCGTTAAAACAATGTGTTTTTAACCTTGATTGCGACGGTGCCGGGTATGACGATACGACAATGTTAACGACGATAGGTTTGAGTCGAACGGATGCAAAAACTGAATTAGAAGCCTCTGCAAAAGCCTTTGGTTTGAAAATTGCAGATGACCCTGTACCTGAACAAAATCTTTTTGAACGTTCCGACAATTATAGTTTTGCAGTAAAAGGTATTCCTGCACTTGACTTTGCACCTGGATTTAAGGCTTTTGGTCCTGAAATTATGAAATACTATCACCAAACGGCGGACAATCCAGAAACAGTTGATTTTTCTTATTTGCATAAATATTGTCAAGCCTACGTGTATGCAGCAAGGCTGATTGCTAACAGGGCAGTTGCACCAAAATGGATAGCGGGAGATAAGTATGAAAAGGCGTGGAACGAGTTATTTGGGGCGAAATAGATGCCTTTTTCATAAAAAAGCGTTGTTATACTGAGGGGGTATAACAACGCTTTTTTTATATTCTATTGACAATCAACCTTGTACAAGCGTACCAACGTGTTCGCCTTTCACTAAATTGAGTAAATTATCTTTTTTGTTTATATCAAAAACGATGATGGGCATATCGTTCTCTTGACACAACGTAAAAGCGGTAGTGTCCATTACTTTTAATTGTTTATTCAACGCCTCTTGGAAAGTTATGGTATCGTAACGTGTGGCTGTTGGGTCACGTTCAGGGTCGGCGGTATAAATGCCATCAACACGCGTCCCTTTCAGAATGACATTGGCATTGATTTCACTCGCACGAAGAGCTGCTGCAGAGTCTGTTGTGAAAAAAGGATTACCCGTACCACCTGCAAATATGACGACACGTTTTTTTTCTAAATGTCGAATCGCACGGCGACGGATGTAAGGTTCTGCTACTTCTTCGACTTTGATAGCAGACATCAAACGTGTGTATAAACCGACACTTTCTAAACCACTTTGCAAAGCCATACCGTTGATAATGGTTGCCATCATACCCATATAGTCGCCCTGCGCACGTTCAATACCCGATTTTTCGGCTTGAATACCACGAAATATGTTTCCACCACCAATGACGATGGCGACTTCAACACCTAATTCGCAGACTTGCTTGACTTGTAAGGCATAATATTGCAGCATATCGGCAGTGATGCCATACTTTTGATCCCCCATGAGCGATTCGCCACTAAGTTTTAGCAAAATACGCTTGTATTTTAGATTGGTCATTCCTAATTGGTTAAAAGTGTGTTAGCGATTAAATTTCCCTGTTTTTCCCTTAAAATACTGAGGGGGTAAAATTAGGCGTAAAAAAAGCGAATTCCTTTCGGAACTCGCTTTTTTATTCATAAAAATATTAACCTAACTTCACATGTTTAAATTCAGTAA
>JAYTUQ010000154.1:0-1903 GCA_043744455.1 Saprospiraceae bacterium
GTTTGTTACCTTTTACTTTTATATCTTTATTCATCAGCGGTTGGGGGCAGACACAGCAATGAATACCCTGCCTGACAGCAATACCCGACCGTTGGTGGCAAGTTTAAACGACATCCTACTTCTATTGAAGAAAATATGAAACTACTTTCCTTTTTCGCAGCAATCTTTATCGGACAAGTAACTTTTGGACAAACGGATACACTTAAGCCTATGGTCTTCCCGTGCGACATCGGAAAAAACTTGACACTTAGTGAAAAAGGAATTCTCAAAATATTTAAAGCAAGTATCCAACAACCTGCCGACGGAAAAATTTCAATTCCATCTAATGAATGGCTGGCTTGTAATAGAGACAGTTCATATTTTAAGGCAGACACAATCTATTTTTGCAGCAATGAATATTATAAAAACAAATCAAATACGACAGAGTGTTGTGAATTAGTTGCGTGGACATTTTATAAAGACAAAGCGTTCATATTAACTGAGCTTCATTTGTGTAATGAGCCGACAAAAGCGTCGGCAGTTAGGGAAAAAGACTATCATAAATTGGAAATAATAAAAACAGGAAACAACTACTTTTTACAGACTTTCAATAACTCAAAACTCATTGACAGTTTTGAAATTCTAAGTATTAAAACATTTCCTAAATGCAACGTAGAAGGCACGACAGATATAATGACATTAGTTAGGCAACACTAAGTCGGCATTACAAAACCTGCCACCAACATGGGGTTTGGCGTTATTGGGGCAGACGAATAGTAGCCTCATCATTTTATCACTATCATCATTTGTCCCAGCTTGACCAACTACGTTGGGCTTTTATTTCTTATCATTTTCATTAGTAATTTTACTGTACTTCAGTTCAGGGCTTGACGTTATAAATTTCCCCAACAACGCCAAGCCCTGTTCGTTGGCAGTAATGGTACCGACCCTTCGTAACGACTGACCTCAAAAATTTCAAAATGTTTGACGAACTAAATAAATATAAACACAACGACCATTTTTTCTTTAAGCCGACCGACAACCTAAATTCTGTTTGTAATGCACCAAATGATAAAAGTGGAGTGTATATAATTTACGCATTAAAAGGCGGAAGAATAGAACTTATTTACATTGGGCGTTCTGGAGAAGTGAAACAAGATGGAACACTTTTTATTCGGAAAGCAGGACTTGGCGGGCTTAAAGACAGACTTGTAAATGGCAAACAATTTGGCGAACCGAGACGGAATTCTTGGAAAGCAGTAATGAATTATGAAAAAATTGAAGCATTAGACATTTATTGGTATGCGACACATTGTGAGAAATATATTGACTGCCCAAAAATTATTGAAAGCAAACTACTTCAAAAGCATTTAGACATTTACGGACGCTTACCCAAATGGAATAACGAACCATGAATTTCATTAAATCAATATTAACGCTGTCAATCCTGACAATTTATTTAACTGCTTGCGGACAAAATAAATCAGACCGTTTGATTCTTGGAAAAAAATATGCAGAAGAAGAACTAAAATCTGCACTTTCCGACACAACAAAGCATAATGTTATAAAATCTAATTCTATTATTATTAACGACAGTATAACTGCGACAACAATTGCGGAATCAATTTTATTTGGCATTTATGGAAAGGCAAATATTACAAAACAAAAACCTTATGAAATTTATCACATTCAAAACTTCTGGTTACTGACGGGAACTTTACCAAAAGGTTCAGATGGAGGGACATTCCTAATAATATTGGACGACAGGAATTCGCAAATAATAAAAATAACTCACGGAAAATGAACCACTACAAAACCACTACTGCCAACAAAAGGTTTTGTGCAATTGGGGCATGACGTTGAAACAATCATCGGCAGTGCATATCCAAGCTTTGGTTTCGGCGGACGGAATTCTGTTGGGCAT
>JAYTUQ010000155.1:0-27135 GCA_043744455.1 Saprospiraceae bacterium
TGTTTACTATACCTTTTTCAAACAAAACAGTATGTTTTCGAGAATTATCATCTTTTTTTTACCACTTCTATTTTGGTCTGGTGGCGGCTATAAAAATCAAAATAAGACGGTGACACCCCCTCAGT
Organism: Saprospiraceae bacterium; assembly: GCA_043744455.1. Taxonomy (GTDB): domain Bacteria; phylum Bacteroidota; class Bacteroidia; order Chitinophagales; family Saprospiraceae; genus JAAFJT01. Next base: position 126 of record JAYTUQ010000155.1, read on the forward strand.
ATCAACAGCGTTTTTTGAGTAAAAAAGAAGAAAAAACACAGACTAAAACCATCAAATTGATGTTTGCAGGTGATATAATGTCACAACTCCCCCAAATTGAATCTGCTAAATTAGAGGGTGAGCAATATGATTTTACGTCCTGTTTTCAGTATATAAAACCCATTTTTGACAAAGCCGACCTTGTTTTTGGCAACCTTGAATGTACGCTGCCAGGGCATCCACCCTACACGGGTTTTCCCAATTTCAGAAGCCCTGACGAATTAGCCGAAGGCTTAAAAAAAGGTGGTTTTGATATTTTAGTTACCTCAAACAATCATGCTCTCGATGGCGGTTTAGAAGGCTTGAACCATACTATTGAGGCGGTCAGAAAACAAGGTTTTTTGCAGACGGGTACATTCACCGATGCCATTCGCCGAAAAGTTTTTTATCCCTTTATCGTCTATAAAAATGGTTTCAAAATTGCGCTATTGAACTATACCCACCACACCAACGGCTACCCCACAACGCCCCCTGCTGTTGTCAATCGTTTGGTGATGAATGACATTAAAAAAGACCTAAAAGAAGCCCTTCGTATGAAGCCCGATGTCGTCATCACCTTCCTACATTGGGGCGAAGAACATGAAATTAATGAGAATAGCAATCAACGTGAAGTTGCTCGTTTGCTCCATTCGTGGGGCAGTGATTTAGTGATTGGCTCACACCCACATGTTGTACAACCTATTAAAAATGAACGAGTTATACTAAACAAAAAACGTGTAGATTTTTTAACGGCTTATTCTTTAGGCAACTTCATTTCGACTCAACCTTTCGTCAATACTGAGGGGGGCATTGTATTTGAAGTCAATTTAGAAAAGCAAAATGGGCAAGTTCGCATAAACGATTATTTTTATATTCCCGTCATTCGTTACACACCCTATCTGCATGGAAGGGTACAGTATTTTGCTCTACCAATTTCGCCCATTGAAGGACACGAAGATGACTTGAATATGCCCGCCGATGAACGTCTGAAAATGTCAAATTTTGCTGCAAAAACACGCATCCATTTAGAAAAATTTGGTGCTGTAGAAAGGAAATTTGAGTGGAATGATGTGCGTCAAAGTATCAAACCAACAGCTAACAATTGACTGTTGGGATTAGGTAATAAAACAAAAAAAGTCCTTGTAAAACAAACGTTTACAAGGACTTTTGCTGAAAAAGTGATCCGGATTGGACTCGAACCAATGACCTACTGCTTAGAAGGCAGTTGCTCTATCCAACTGAGCTACCGGACCATTTCTTTAAACGGCGCCGCAAAAATAGTTCTAATTCTTGAAAATTCAAGAGAAAATACTGAGGGGTGCAAAAAAAAGTTTTCAACAAGCTTTAAATTCCTATTTTTCATTAGCTTTATTGCTTAATTAATTGGATAATAATACGACATTAGCCGTAACGACATGCTTTTCATTATCTGTTTTTCATTTTCCTTTATACATTAAAAAAATGGCATCAATTCCCAATGCGCAACGTTTAGTCGCACTCGATGTTTTTCGCGGTCTGACGATTGCACTTATGTTTACGGTCAACAACCCCGGAACATGGTCGTTCATTTATCCACCTTTGGAACACGCCAAATGGTCGGGTTGGACACCGACAGATTTTGTCTATCCTTTCTTCTTATTTACCGTCGGTGTGGCAGCATGGTTTTCTTTGAAAAAATATCAAAACGGTGCGCCACGTGCTTTGTATTACAAAATTATCAAGCGCGGCTTCATGATATTTTTCATTGGTTTGGGTTTAAATATGCTGCTCAACTCTTTATCTAGTTATCATAACTTGCGTATAATGGGCGTTTTACAACGCATTGGTATTGCTTATATGTTGGGTACATTGATTTGCGTGTCGTTCAGTAAACGCACAGTTGCCCTGATTGCAGCAGCGATTTTGTTGGGTTACTGGGCACTAATGTATTTTTTCAGCGATGCCACCTACCCTTTTGGGTTCTATGATGGTGCACAATATTTAGGTATCGAAAACAATATTGTCACCAAAATTGACCGTTGGATTTTGGGTATTCCGCATCTTTATAAAGGCTATGGCGGCATACCTTTCGACCCCGAAGGATTATTGTCCACCATACCCGCAGTCGTTTCAGTCATTTTGGGCTATTTTACGGGTATACTCATTGATTCTCGTCCCGACCGTCGAGATTTAGTAAAAGTAATGTTTTTATGGGGCATAGCCGCCTTAGTTTTTGGTCAAATTTGGAATTTTGTGTTTCCAATCAATAAACCGATTTGGTCATCAAGTTATGTCGTTTTCATGGCAGGATTTTCATTGGTCATCAGTGCTGCATTGATTTGGGTGATTGATGTCAAAGGCTGGCGTGGCTGGACGAAGCCAATTTTAGTATTGGGCATGAACTCACTTTTAGCCTTCGTTTTATCAGGCGTTTATGTCAAAACCATTTCAAAAATAAAATTTGACAGCAGCTACGAGACCGTTACACAAGCATGGAACAACAACGCCGTCGTGCCAAAACGCATTGGTGGCTACCAAAAACTCTATGAAACGGTCTTTTCTCCCTTAACTACGGACTTTCAGACCTTGAAAAACGTTAAAGAGAAAGTGATAACAGAAAAAAACAACCCCTCAGTATGGGCGGACTTTGAAGCTCGTCAAAAGTTAAGTTCCTTGTTTTTTGCCCTATTCCACGTGCTGTTATTTTGGTCAATCTTGTGGATATTTTATAAGTTTAATATCTTTCTTAAAGTATAAATTTTTCATCCTTCATATTTAAACAATTATGCTCTTAGACAAAGTAAAAAAATTAATTTCGGACGGTAAAACACAAGAAGCACTTGATTTACTACAAGAAATATTGAAAAATAAGGACAAAACACTGCTCAATCAGACTTTTTTGTTAGAAGGTCAGCTAAAAGAATTGCAAAAAAAAATGCAACTCGGTATGCAAGATGCCCAAGCTGATTGGAATCGCATCAATTTCACCTTGCTCTCTTTGTGCGATGATATCTCCAATTTAGACAATATAGATGATGATGATGCGACCGAAAAAGAGTTTCCGGATGCTGAAAAATCTAAAGGTTTATTAGCCAATCCTCTGATTATTTTTGGGATTATTGTTGCGGTCGGCATCGCAACAGTGATAGGTATTTTTGTTTTTGGTGGAAAAACAACAGTTGTTCATCCCTTACCTTTGCCTGTCGTTGACTCTGTGCAGTCCGAAGTAAGGTGGCAGACCACCCCAAAATCGGCAACCATTTTAGACAAATATTATGGCAACGTTAGAGCTGATATTTTATCGCTTGTGGCAACCACAAAAGATGCGAATACTAAAATATTAACCCTTGATATTCAGTTTAATTGTTTAAAATCATCTTCGGGCGTATGTATATTAAATTATCTTAAATTTCAACTTGTTGAGCCTAATGGCACTAAAAATGAGCCTTTTGAAGATGTTTATTTTGCCGAAAACCCAAAAGATGGTCAAAAGGTAACCGCTAAAGTCTCTTTTGTCATTTCAAATCTTTTGAAAGAAGCCAACTTTCAGGCATATTATCGTGACAAAATGGAAAATACCGTGGTAACCGTTAAATTAAATTCACAATGATGAATGACGAAGGATGAATTTACAGCTCATTGATATTCAACGCCTTGTAAATTCATCATTTTCTTAACCTAATGTTAATAATCAATGAAAACCTGTCTTATCAGTCTGATCTGTGTTGCTTTGCATCACGTAAGTAAATAATACTCACCGATTTGTCAATAAAGAAAATACACATGAAAAAAAACATTTCTATCACACTCTTTTTTACAGCAATGCTGACTGTGTGGCGTGTGTCTGCACAGCAAGAGCAAACACTCAATTTTATGACTGATACGTGGCAAGCACACATGACAAACCCTGCTTTGCTGCCTTCAAAAAAGCTGTCGATTGCATTGCCAAGCGTATATTTCAATATCAATAGCCCAGATTTAAAAATCAATGACTTGATTATTAATGAAAATGGCTCGCGCAACTTATATCTGAATAAATTGTATGCGCCAGAACGTCCCGAACTATCACATATTAATGGAAATGTACAGGTACAAACTTTGGGCATTTCGCTTCCCGTCACGAACCGATTGAGTTTGAGCATTTATCAAGCAGCTACGGCGAACCCCTCAGTCACTTACCGTCGTGACTTGGCGCAATTGTTCTTTAAAGGAAATGCCGATTTTTTGGGCAAAACAATCGCCTTTGGATCGTCTTCCAATGCCGATATGCGAAGTGAAATTGGTATTGGCGCAGTCTATCAGTTAGCTGTTTTTACGCTGGGCGCGCGCATTAAATTTCACAGCGGTATCGCAGCTGTTTTTACTGAATCTGACAAACTCGACATTTCTTTTAACCAAACAGATTATAGTCTTGGATTTAAAACTGATGTTGATTTACGCATGTTTTCTGCTAAAAAAATTACAAATATTCGTAATACACAAGATGTTATAAATCAAGGAATTTTCTCCAAAAATACAGGTATATCGTTTGATTTAGGTGGCTCATTGAAGCTTGGCAAAGTTCAACTAAATGCCAGTTTGATTGATATTGCAGGGACTATAAACTGGAAAAATGGCGGCACCGCTTATACTTCAAAAGGTGATTTTACTTACAAGGGACAAGACATAAACAACTTTAGCCAATTTTTTAAAATTGATTCATTGAGTTCAAAAACCTTTACTGATACGCTCAAAAAAGTACTGGGCTATACCGAAACAGCGGGTACAACATATACCCAAAAACTTCCGATGAAAATCTACCTCAGTGGCTCCTATCAACTCAATGATAAGCTGTCTATGGGCGCATTGCTTTACAACGAAAGTGGTGGTAATAGACCTTCACAAACAGGTTTTGCAGTAGATGCAACGATAAATGCCGTGGATATTCCTAATGTTTTGAAAGTTCGAGCAGGGTTGACCTATGGTTTACGTAATGGAAAATTTAATAATTTGGGGGCTCACGTGACGCTTAACGCTTTCAAAGTTTTTCAGATATTTGCAGTTACAGATAATATTATTACCGCCTTTAAACCTTATGACTCAAATAATGCAAATGGGCGGATTGGCATGGGGCTAATTTTTTGAAAAAAACGGGTTTTATACTGAGGGGGGTCATAAGGAAAAGCGCAAACTCAAGCGCGGATTTAAATGCTTTATCGAAGACAAATTTGTTCCCCAACGATAAAAAACGGCTGCACCCAAACCAAAATTTCCAAAGTTTATGTAGTTGATTTTCAATAAATTATCTAAAATCAAACCGCTTTCAATGAGCGGCTTTGTCGGTGTTGAAAAGACAATTCCTCGGTGTACTTGTGGGTTAGACAGTTGTCCAATAGCCATATTTTGAACGATGCTTAATTGAGGCGATGACCATTTTGAACGATACAAGACATTGCCAAAAGATTGAGCAATATAAACGTTTAAAAATTTATCAGACAACCAAGCCGTCGTATCACTAAAGGTTTGAAAAGTATTGGGTACATAAACAAAAAATAACCCACCGCTACCACTTTGATTGAGGGTAAACAACTTCGCTAAAGGCACATTTCCTTTGACAAAACCGCCTTCAATGCGCCAATTTATGCGTCCTAATCGGCGAATCATCACCGTTTGATGTACTGCAAATAGCCATTTATCGTAGGCATAGCTCCCCCTCAGTATGGCGTCAAATCCGCGCGTATAGCCGACTTCAAATACAGGAATTTTATTGATTTCATTCAATGTTTCACCTAAAAACGAAGGGTTTTGTTCATTAAAAACGTATTTCAAATACCCTGAAAATTCTGTGAAATGAAAGTTTGTCGCTACTTCTTGCCTATTTTTTTCAAAACTATAGGCATAATTAGGTTTCAAAAACTGTTGTTGTCCGACCAATTTCACAAAAATGCGTCTGCCAATACGACTGCTAAAAGCGGCGGCTAATTCGTCATTGGTATCAAAACGCTTGGCGTAAATGCTACGTGAAACGAAGCCGATGGGGTCTAATTCAGATAAAGCACCAGGCTCTCGAATGTCGTGAATATAGCTCAATTGAAGCGCAGTTTGCCAGCCTTGCGACAAGCGTAGTTTAATATTGCCGCCGTATTTCCAAGCAGAATCTTTAAGTCCATAACCCACATAAACGCTTGATTCCCAAAACTTTGGACGACTAAATGCTGCTGCTGGCACATTTGTAAGTCCCAAACCTAATCTGAAGTTTTCATAATTATTTGTTTTTATCAAGCGTTTCAAATCAAGACTAATATCACTTTTATTTATAGGTAATTTGCCAGAGATTAAGGCGTTGAGGGATTTTGCCCAAAAATCAAAATGTTTTTTTTGACTCATGCTGTCCATCCACGTATAGGTTCTCAACTCGCGATTACTGAGGGGGGCAACTGAACGGAAAGGCAACCAGGCACTATCCGCTTGACCAAAAGCGTTTTTTTCAATAATCAGCGGTGCTTCGGGGTTAAAATCCTTTTGTTGTAAAGGTGGATTGATAACGACTTCCGAAATATAGCTGCGCCCAACGATGCGCGCACCCAAATAAGGCAGCGGATACTTTGGAAAATCGAGTTCAAAATTGAGTTGGTCAGGAAACCATTGAGTCGCGGTCGTATCGAAACGGTATTGTTGCTCAATTTTTATGGTTGATACGGAGGGGTTCGATGGTTTAGCGCGAACATTTTGTACTGCCCATTGGCGTGAATTGATATGCAAAACGCCTGTCAACCCTTCAAATACTTTTCCTTTTTGTGGGTGAAATGACAAGATAAAAACAGTGTCAATGCCTTGATACAGTGTGTCTTCGATATTAAAAAAATAAAGATTTGGGCTGCCAATACTAACAGGGTTTACATAGTTTTTGTCCAAAACCCTAAGAAAATCCCCATAAAATGAGAAAGGTTGAATCATATTCGCCAAGGCAACCATGCCTGTATTTGGAAAGCCACTCACTCGATTTAAAATGACACGTTCAAAATTATCATTTGGAAAACGAAAGCGACGTTGTGTAACGGTTTCCATCAAAAAGGCTTGACGGTCAACATTTCGGGCTAATGTTTTTTCAAAATTCTCAATAATATTTTGATTCCCTTGTTTTAAAGTATCTCTTTTTGATATAAAATGGTAGAAAGCCGAGTCATTTGGTACAAGTTCAAAAGCGACTTTATTGTAGGTTTTACATTCAAAAGTGGCTAATTTTTCTGGATTATTCTTATTTCTATGGGCAATCACTAAGCGAACGATGCGGTTAGCAGGATTTTCTCCTGCCGAAATAGTCACTTCTGAAATCAAATTATCGCCATTTTTGAGGGTTATACTGAGGGGTCGGTTTGCGCCATTTTTTTTCAAAAAATCAGCTTCTAAGCGAAGGGTTTCAGAACCAATACAGCGAAAAGTGAGGGATTGAATCGGTGTTTTTGAAGTGATGTTGAAACGTCCTTCAATGTCAGACAATACGCCTTTTGTCACATCGTCATTGGGCAAAATGGCAACAAAAGTCAAAGGTTCGCCTTCATTATTTTGCACTTTCCCGAAATATGAATAGGTATTTTGCGCCTGCAAAAGTTGGATGGGTAAAAGCAAAAAAAGAATAATTGTTTTGTTGAAAATGGGCATACGAGGGTATTTTACTTTTCAAAAAATATATTTTATAAACGCTGAAAACACCCCCTCAGTATTTAGGCATCTTTATACAAAAAACGGCTACAAACCTATGTGTTTGCAGCCGCTTTTTAATTATAAAATCTTTTTTACAAAATTATAACTTATTAATTTTCACCGATTTAACATCGCCATCGGTGCGTATAATTTTTAGAATATACGTACCGCTTGGTAGGTTATCGGTATTAATTTGATAACGTATTTGATCACTTGTAAATTTCTGTATTTTGACAAGCATACCGATGTGATTATAGACTTCAATAGTCCCCTCAGTATTATCGGCATCCAATACTTCAACATATACTGAACTTAGTGTTGGGTTTGGATACGTTAAAACACTTTGCCCGTTTTGACCCATTAATACTTTTTTCGCATCTGTTATTTTTACATCAACATTGTCCATTGATATCTGATGGATGCGATAGAAACTACGTCCCATTTTAGGTTCCATATCCTCAAAGCGGTATAGATTGTTGGTTTGATTTTGCGAAGCAACCGCACCAATAGTTTTAAAAGTGATACCATCGGTTGATTTTTCAATCAAATATTTACTCGGCGTTTGCTCGTTTGATGTCGCCCAATCCAACATGACTACTTTTTGCTGAACAGGATTGGCATTGAAGCCAACGAAACCGCCGAATGCTCCTTGGCAATTAGTAACATTCACCGTAATAATCCTTGTTTTTACGCAACCGAATGATGAAACAGTCAAACGCACCTCTTTTAGACCGATAGAAGTGAATCTTACGGTTTGAACCCTATTAAAAGTTACGCCAGGAACAGCCCCAGAGAAAAACCATTCATAAATTGTTCCAGCCACATTTTCGCCAGCAGTAAACGTCACATCTTGATTTAAGCAAGCCGTTGTTGGTCCCGTAATTTGTGCAAAAGCTCTCAAATTGATGGTTATGACATTTGTTTCTATATAAGTGCAAGTACCACGACGCACACAACGAATGAAATAGGTTGTTCTATTAATAGTTGGAATCAAGTTTACAGGTAAATTTCTGCCTGTTGCGTCTGGAATCGGTGTCCATGTACTTTGATTGAAAACGGGAGAATCCTCGTTATACATCCATAAATATTGGATAGGGTCAACATCCGAACCTCCAGAAGCCGCTACCGTTTCAGAAATTTGTTGCAATTCACTGTTAGAACAAATGGTTTGGTTACAGCATATTGTCCCTGCATTTGTTACATTATTACAAGCGGCATTAGGGACATTTATGAAACAAGTCGTCGTACAACCATTGGCATCAGTTACAAGCACAGTATATGCCGTTGCGCTCAAATTTGAAATAGTTTGAGTGGTCGCGCCATTTGTCCAGGCATAAGTGTAAGGCGCTAAACCGTTTGAGGCATCTACTCTGACAGCTGCATCATTTGAGTTATAGGTTGTCATTGGCTTTGTAACCGTGATTTGACAAGACAAATTCGGCGACGTTAAAGCAGGTACAGTTGCTAGTAAGAAGTTTGTACAACCTCTTGAATCTGTAACAGTTACAGTATAATTTCCACCAGCCAAATTTGAAATTGTAGCTGTTGTTGCGCCATTACTCCATAAATAAGTATAAGGTGCGGTACCGCCAGAAACGGACGTTTGAACGCTACCCACTGCACGACATGTGGCATTTGCCACCGTTGTGGTGATGATTATTGCCAATGGCTGTGTAATCGTAACGGATTGAGTAGCACTACAGCCTGTGGCGTCCGTAACTGTCACAGTGTAAGTACCTGCTGTCAAGCCTGTAACGGCAGCTGTTGTACGGCCACTACCCCAATTGTAGGTATATGGCGCAGTGCCTCCTATTGTCGATGCTGTAGCTGCACCATTATTTCCACCAAAACAAGTGATATTGGTTACAACAGAAATTGTAACAATCGGAGCATTTGGTGATGTTAAGACTTGACTTGTCAATCTAGTACAACCATTTGCATCCGTGACCGTCACGGTATATGTACCCGATGTAAGACCACTTATAGATCCTGTTGTCGCACCATTGCTCCATTTGTAACTATACTGAGGGGTGCCTCCTGAAGCTGTGGCTGTCAAGCTACCATTGCTGCTACCGCATGTTGGATTCGTAAAAGTTATACCAGTTGTAATAGCTGTGGGTTGCGTTATCGTTACGCTGCCCGTTGCAGTACAACCGCCATTAGTTGCTGTAACGGTATAAGTACCTGCCGTCAAATTGCTGATTGTTGACGTGGTCGCTCCGTTACTCCAAGCAAAGGTCACTGTTCCAGAGCTGCCAGATACAGTTGCCGAAGCAGAACCAGTGTTGCCTGCATTGCAAATAACATTTGAAGAACCTAATGATACAGTGATGCCATTTGAAGATGTCACTGTAACCGTTGCATTGGCTCTACAGCCTTTTGCGTCCGTGATTGTTAAAGTATAACTACCAGCAGTAAGGTTAGAAATAGAACTTGATGAACCACCATTCGACCAAACATAAGTATAAGGAGATGTACCACCCGTAACTATTGCCGATGCAGAACCATTGCTTGAACCGCAAGTGGTTTGGTTTACCGAAGTTGCAATATTTATCGCTGTAGGTTGCATAATTGTTATGGTTTGAACGGCTGAACAACCACCTACATCTGTAACCGTTACAGTGTATGAACCCGCTGCCAAGTTTGCCAATACGGCTATATTTCCGCCATTACTCCAACGATAGGTATATGGTGCTGAACCACCCATAACCATTGCCGTTGCACCGCCATTGGTGCTACCAAAACAAGTGACATTTCTAACATCAACTGTAACAGCTAAAGAAGAAGAAGATGTAATCGTTGTTGAACCAATTGCCGTACACCCACTCGCATCCATAACTGTGACGGAATAAGAGCCCGCTGCCAATAAAGAGATGGTTGCGGTTGTAGCACCTGTGCTCCATTTATAAGTAAAAGGTGCAGTTCCCGTTGGTGTAGCCGTAGCCGTTCCGTTAGCAATACCACAAGCAGCATTTGTACCTGCGACACTCACGGAAAGATTACCAGCAGCATTCACGATGGTACTTGCTGTATTCACACAACCGTTAGCATCTGTTACCGTAACAGTATAAGTGCCTGCACCAATACCTGTAATCGTGGCTGTTGTAGCGTTCGTATTCCATTTATAAGTGAAAGGCGCACGACCTCCGCTTGTGACACTTGCTGTTGCAGAGCCGTTAGTTGCGCCGCATGTCGCATTGGTACTGTTGATACCGATTGTAAAACCAGCGTTAGATGGTACAACAACCCTTGCAGTGCGATTACATCCACCAACATCCGTAACGGTAACAATATAGTCTCCAACACTTAATCCCGTTGCCGTGGCACCCGTTTGTCCATTGCTCCATTTGTAAGTAAAAGGTGGACGACCACCTGTGGCAAATACAGTTGCGGAACCCGTTGCTCCACCGCAAGCAGGTGCAACAACAGATGTGGAGATGATTATCTGAGGTGGATTAACCACTGTACCCGTTGCAGAACCTGTACAACCATTCGCATCCGTAATCGTCACGCTGTAAGTACCTGACGGGATGCCTACAATAGCAGGCGTGGTTGCACCTGTATTCCATCTATACGTAAAAGGTCCCGTGCCACCAGTTGTTAAAGCATCAATAGCGGCATCGCAATCACCAAAACATTGCAACGCGCCAACCCGCAGAGATACAGAAAAAACGCCAGGCACGCTAACGAATCTGACTGTTGAACAACCTTTGGAATCAGTTACTGTAAGGCTATAACCTCCTCCAGCAAGGGTTGTTTGTGTTGCTCCTGTCAAACCGCCACCCCAATTGTAGGTATAAGGTCCTGTACCACCAGTAGCAGAAGCTGTTACCGCACCACCCGTACAAATATTGGCAAAATTGACCGAAATACTGATGGGTATCGGGTTAGTGAGCGTTACGGAACTTATTCCAGTCCGTCCACTTGCATCAGTGGCAGTAACCGAATAAGTTCCACCGCCAATGCCTGACAGTAGGCTTCCAGACACATTATTGCTCCAACGATAAGTATAAGGAGCTGTACCGCCCGTAGCCGTTGCTGTAGCAGAGCCATTCGTATAGCCACTACATGCTGGGTCTACTTTTGTGATTGAAACACTGACTTGTGCCGTTAAAAAATTAATAAAACTTGAGAGGAATAATATGAGTGCAATACTCATCGTGCTTGTCCCTTTTCTCATAGAGAAAGGTATTCTCGACATGGAGAGATAATTCATAGCGTTATGACGTTTAAGTTTGTTGTAAAAAATTTTGTTCAAAAATTATAATTTAACACGACCTATTTAATATACTTGCGTATGCAAAGATTGACTTTTTTTTTATAAATTCCTATGATTTTTTTGACTATTTATAATAGAAACACACATAACAATAAAGGTTCAATTATATTTTTGCCAAATATGCCATTCAAATTGTTGTTTTTGCTAAAAATAAGATTCATAAATATCTTAATTACCCCCTCAGTATTTTTCCATTTTTTTGTGTAAAAACAATAACACGTAATAAGTTGTTTCCTTATTTTTAGAATTAAATTGTTAGTGATTCACATTTTTTCCTTTAAAAAATTATAATTTAATGCTGTATCCAATTTTTAAATCTTTAAATAAATAATTTTAACCCAATTAGTCTCTCTCATCTTTCAATTATTTCTTATGGAAAAGTCAGAAACTTCTTTTTTTGAAAAATCTTTTAACCCTTTTTTACAAGGTATCAGCATTTTTGCTTTTGCTTTGTGCACTATGATTATTGCAAAAATTTTAGAATGGACAGACTTAGCTGATATTGCGGGGCAAGCATTTTGGATTATTGCAGGCACATCTATTCTTCTATTTGCCATATTCAATAGTGTATTGAGTCTCTCAGCTAAAGACATGAATCTCTATTGGACACGTTCTATTCCTACTTATACAGCTTTAATGGTTTTGAGTGGCACATTAGCTTATCTCTTCTCTAATATGTCTATACACGAAGCAGGGACTTTTCGTTGGATTTTTATGGTTTTGACGTTTGGCTATTTACTTTTTCTCTCAATGATGCGTTTTATGCGCAAAATCGTTGATCTCGCTCAAAAAGAAGATAATAACTGGATGAAACGCATGAAATAACAGGAGGCTAATTTACGAAAACTTCAAGTCTAATATAGAGATTATACCCCTTTCCGATGACAAAACAATACAGGAAATCATAATAAATTAAAACATTATTATCATGGCTGACAAACATTTTTCCCGCCGAAATATTGACTTCACGCTCTTTGAAGTTCTTGAAATTGAGGAATTAACGCATTACGATTTTTTCAATGCACACGACAAAGCAACCTTTGGAATGGTCTTAGATGCCATTACAGATATTGCAGAAAAGATTATGAAACCCGCATTTGTTGATTCTGATAGGCACCAACCTGAACTGATAGAAGGCGTTGTAAAAGTGCATCAAGGCGTTCATGATTTTTACAAAGCTTTTAGTGAAACGGGCTTATTATCTGCACCTTTTCCCTTCGAATACAATGGACAACAATTGCCCAAAGTCGTCAATGCCGCCGCTGAATTTATCGCTGGGGGCGCGCACAACAGTTTTATTATGTATTCCGACCTCACAAAAGGGGCAGCCAATTTGATTGTTAAGTTTGGAACTGAAGAACAAAAACAAGAATTCGCACTCAAAATGCTGTCAGGTGAATGGACGGGAACGATGTGTTTGACCGAAACGCAAGCAGGCAGTTCGCTTTCGGATGTGGCAACAATGGCTTCTCCGCTACCCAATGGTTCATATAAAATCAAAGGTCAAAAAATATTTATTTCAGCTGGTGACCACGATGTCACTGACAATATTGTTCATCTTGTTTTAGCCCGTATCGAAGATGCCCCACCAGGGACAAAAGGTATTTCGCTGTTCATTGTACCCAAAAAACGTTTGGATACTGAGGGGGGGCATTTGGTCTCTAACGATGTCAGTTCCATAGGCATATATCATAAAATGGGGCAAAAAGCGACGCCTGCTATGCATTTAGGTTTTGGTGAAAAAGACGATTGTATCGGTTATCTACTCGGTGAACAAAATCGTGGTTTGCCCCACATGTTTTTGATGATGAATGGCGCACGTTTGGGCGTGGGTTTAGGCGGTATACATATCGCTTCTGCGGCTTATTATGCCTCATTGCAATATGCCAATGAACGTCCACAAGGACGCAGACTGAATAAAAAAGGGGCTTTGGGCGAACCGACGACCATCATCCATCATCCTGATGTGCGACGTATGTTGTTGTTTCAAAAAGCCATTGTAGAAGGTGGTTTTTGCCTTATTTTGCAATGTTTCAAATATCTGGACTTAGAACGTGTCGAAGAGACCCCCTCAGTAAAACAGCATTACAACGACCTTTTGGAACTGCTTACGCCAGTTGCAAAGACCTTTGGTGCTGAAATGGGCATGGTTGCCACCAATCAAGGGGTACAAGTTTTAGGCGGTTATGGCTATACTGAAGACTTTGAGTTGGAACAATTGGCGCGTGATGTCCGCATCATGAGTCTTTATGAAGGCACGACAGGCATACAAGCTCAAGCCGTTTTAGGTCGTCAAATCCCTCGACAGGGCGGTAAAGCCATTGATTTGTGGATAAATGAAGTAAAAAAAGACATTGAAGCTGCTCATGCATTCGATGCGTTAACATCTTATGCGAATGTGTTAGAAAATAATGTAAACGACTGGAAAAAGACAACGCAACATCTACTATCCGTTGCAGGAAAAGGTGATTTAGAGGTCTTTTTGTCAGATGCGACGCTTTATATCGAGTTGTTTGGCATCCTGAATATCGCTTGGATGTGGCTCAAACAGGCTGCTGTGGCTCAAAAAGCACTGATTAAAAAAGTACCCACAGGCGAAGAACAGCAATTTTATGCGTCAAAAATCCATACCATGCGTTTCTATTTCCATTATGAATTGCCAAAAGTAAAAAGCCTCACCACACGTTTGTTAGATGAGACTATTTTGACAGTTTTTGATGATGATTTTGAGCCGCTTTGTTAAGCAAATAACAGGGCGCAAGTTCAATACTTGCGCCCTGTTGTATTTACATTTCAAACGATTTTCCTTTGTCCTTTATACCGGCTTTGTAAGAAGTCGTCATGTCATTTTGATGCTGTTTCAAATCAAATTCGTTGGGGTCAAATTCGTCAATGCCCAACCACTCGAGCATTTCCTCATACTCCTCATGCTTGGGATTGGACATCGTTACTTTCAATTCCTCATATCCCCAAACACCGCCACAGTCTTCGGGTGGACAAGCCCCTTTTCCTTGGAAGAGTAGAGGATATGTCTGTTTGGCATCTATGAGCAGTTTTTTTTCTAAAGTAATTCGGTGCATCCAGCCGTCGCCAAAATCATATTCATACATAATGAATTCTTTTTCACGTTGCAAAACGGCATCGAGTTTAACGAGTCGCTCATCTTCCATATCCATATCATAGTCTGGATGGGGTATGCCATAGTATTGCCCACCAATTACAAATTGATGCAAATGAGCGTTATACCATCCCATAGCACCTTGGATACAGCAATGCAATAAATACAGGCTGATATTCTGTGGCACTTGTAATTGCCGCCAAATCGGTGGTTTGGTAGCACCTTCTATTTGTACTTTGAGTTGATAGATATTCGACATTTTTAGTTGATTTTGATGAAAAAATACGGTTTTACTGAGGGGGTACTTGAATGTAAAAATACAAAATTGCTTCATTTCTACCTCTTTTTCTAAAAACTTTTAACCCTAAAAGAAAGTTTATAGATTGTGAAACTTCTGTGATGTCTAAAACGCAACTTTGCAATATGAAAAAATTTCTGTTCAACAAATTTAAAAAAGTCACGATGAAAATCATTATTATGTCCGTTTTTGCCATTATTATGGCTTGTCAATTAAAAAACACTCCTCAGTCTATCCCCGCTTCTTCTGAAGCCAAGGTTATGTCTGTTGCTGACGTTGATACGACCATCAAAAAAATCGTCAAATCGGAAGCCGAATGGAAAAAGCAGTTGGGCGATGGTCTCGCCTACGAAGTTCTACGTAAAAAGGGCACTGAACGCGCCTTTACAGGCAAATATTGGGACAACCACGAAGAAGGCACTTACTACTGCGCTGCTTGTCATTTGCCCTTGTTTTCAAGCAAAACGAAGTTTGAATCTGGCACTGGCTGGCCCTCATTCTATGAGCCTCTCAAAAAAGCCTACGTCAATGACCATCGCGACAACAGTTATGGCATGTCAAGAGATGAAGTGGTTTGCGCGCGCTGCGGCAGCCATTTGGGTCATGTTTTTGATGATGGTCCTAAGCCCACCGGTTTGCGTTATTGCATGAACTCTGTTTCTTTGACCTTTGAGAAGAAATAGCTTAAAGGTTAGTATTTCAACAACTTAAAAATACAGAAAATGAATAATACAAATCAAAAATTCAATGCTTTAACGCCTGAAGAAGAGCGTGTAATTGTTTATAAAGGCACTGAATACCCGGGCACAGGCAAATACAATAAACATTCTGAAGCGGGTTATTACGCCTGCCGACGTTGCGATGCGCCCTTATATCGGTCTGAACACAAGTTTGATTCAGGTTGTGGCTGGCCTTCATTTGATGATGAGGTTGAAGGTGCGGTCAAACAAGTGCCTGATGCAGATGGTCGCCGCATCGAAATCGTCTGTGCCAATTGTGGTGGACATCTCGGACATGTTTTTAAAGGTGAGCGATTTACACCTAAAAATGTCCGCCATTGTGTCAATTCTGTTTCGATAGATTTTGTTCCACAAAAACAATCATAGACATTTATTGAAGCATTGAGCATGAAAAAAGCGTTGTAAGTGATTAACTTACAACGCTTTATCATTTTAAAATGTGATCTGGCTGGGATTCGAACCCAGGACCCTTTGATTAAAAGTCAAATGCTCTACCAGCTGAGCTACCAAATCTTTCCAACAATTTGTATTGCCTTGCGGCTAATTGCGGTGCAAATATAGTACGACTTTTTTTATCCCCAAACATTTTTTCAAGTTTTTGTGAAAATATTTTCCGATATCTCTATTAACTCATTGATTGTCAAAAACTTAGACGATTAAATCTAACTCAAGTTGAATGCCATCTAAAACTTGTTCTCGCGTCAAATTAGAAAAAGAGATACCCAACAAACGCACTTTACCAAAGTCTTGGATATTGGCTTCCAGCAATTCGTAAGCCCCCCTCAGTATATCCTCCTTTTTTTTGAGTTCATTCAGGTATGTCTTTGAACGTGTAAACGTTTGGAAATCAGCACTTTTTGCCTTTAAATTCAATGTTCGTCCAAAAATATCCTTTTTCGTCATATACTTAAAAACACGGTCAATGATGGGTACAAGTTCTGCTTTCATCTCATCTATATCTTCAATATCGTTCTTAAATGTTTCTTCGGCACCGATACTCTTTCGGATGCGATTCGGGTTCACAGCACTATCATCTTCACCCCGACAAACGCGATAATAATGTCTTCCTACTTTTCCAAAACGGCGAATGAGGTCAATCTCGCTCAATTTCTTTAAGTCCGCACCTGTTCGAATGTTCATCTTCCGCATCTTTTCGGCTGTAACTTTTCCAATGCCATGAAATTTTTCAATGGGTAGTTTTTCTAAAAATGGCAGGGCTTCATCGGGCGTAATCAACGTCAAACCATTGGGTTTGTTAAAATCAGAAGCCGTTTTAGCTAAAAACTTAGTAAAACTCACACCCGCAGAAGCCGTTAAACCTGTTTTTTCAAATATTTTTTGACGTATTTCTTGCGCTATTATTGTCGCCGAACCCATACCCATTTTGTTTTCCGTCACATCTAAATAAGCTTCGTCCAAACTGAGGGGTTCAACTAAATCAGTATATTCTTCAAAAATATCTCGAATTTGACGACTCACCTCTTGATAACGTGCAAAATTCCCTTTCACAAAAATTAAATGCGGACAAAGCCGAGCCGCAATAACACCGGGCATGGCAGAATGGACACCATATTTTCGCGCTTCATAACTTGCTGCTGCCACAACACCGCGCCGTCCCGAACCGCCCACTGCAATAGCCTTACCTCGTAAATCAGGATTGTCACGTTGTTCGACACTTGCAAAAAAAGCGTCCATGTCTATGTGAATAATTTTTCGCATCGCCATATGCTAAAATTAATGCGTTATTATGGAAATAAAATTATCTTTGTAAAGCTAAATCTACCATTTTTTCATTTAAAATGCCAATAACAATATGAAAAAGTTCTTTACTTGCCTATTTTCTCTGACAATCGTTTTTACATCCTCTGCTCAACTCGTTGTACAAGGCGCAGACAATACCACAATGAACAGCTTTACAAAATCGGATGAAATGCGAAAAGCACTCAATTCCTCCAATTCACGTCAAGCAACAGGTTTTGACAACCGTTACGAAGGTATACAAGGCACCCCTTTTTTGTTTGATGATTGGTTGGTTGGTACTTTAACGCTTAATGATTCGGCTGTGGTACGGGACAAAATGACCTATAAATTTGAACTCATTAATAATACGATTTGGCTTAAATTAGGCACTGGTGAGGAGCGCATTCTCTATAACCGTGAATTACTCGCGCTGGAATTAACCGCAAAGGATGGGACTAAATGTCTTATCAAAAAAGTGAAGCTGTCCGATATAATCGATAAAAATCATTTTTCAATCGTTCTTTATGAGAGCGATAACCTAACGCTCGTCAAAGATGCCAAAAAGATATTTCGGAAAGCGAATCTTGAAGATAAAGGCATCGTAACGGTTGGAAAAGCATACGATTGGTTTGAAGATGTTGTGAAATACTATGTTAAAACGGGCAACAAATCCTATTTTCAAGAAATCAACTTGAAAAAATCCAGCCTCATAAGCCTTACTCCAAAATCGCATGAAAAAATGATTGAACAATACTGCAAAACCAATAATATTCGCGGCAAATTAACGGATGTAGAAGCGACTCAATTTGTGAAATACATTAGTGCGTTAAAATAAAAGCTAATTATAATTTTTAATATACCTCATTGATTTTCATTATTTTAAACTTGCGTGCGTCTCATAAGTATCGGATATTTTAAAAAAATCCGATACTTGGCTATAATGATGAACGCTCAAACGTAAAAACTTGATGCAAGTTATTCGCATTTATCCATAATGACTTACTCACTTCGCATCATAGGACACTTTCAAGCCCCGTAGCCCCGCATCTATCACCTTTTCAATAATGGGTTGCCCTGTATTAGCTTGGGCGTTATAATCCCATTTACCATTTCGCTCGATGGATTCTTCCCACTCAAAAGAGCGATTGGTGCTGAATGACAGTGTGATATAAATATCCTGCGTCTCATTGCCTGTTATACTGAGGGGGGCATCAAATCTGCCCGTAATAACACTTGAACCCAAAGGATTGGGTGAAGTCGTGGACAACATATTGACAACTGTTGTCGAACCTTCAGGCGATTGACCTCTAAACATTTTATCATTTGAGGCATAAGAAGAGACCAACTTGGTTTCAAAACACCAATAGCCTTGCTTGAAATTACCCGTCGTCACGTTGTCCAATTTACTCCATACTTTGTAAGGCTTCAAATAATTGTTATAACCCAAAAACGATGCAAAAGTCCCTCTTTGATCAAGGAAACTACCTGCAAAAGGCACATTGTACATATTGAATAAAATATCAAAATTTTGATATGCCACAGACGCTCTTACCCATTCATAACGCCCAATCGAGAGGTCTTTCATCGGTACGGTCAAAAACACCTCACCTTCTTTTGCAATTTTGACTTGAGAGAAATCAATAGCCCCTTCGCCGCCCGCCACTGTTTCAGGTGTTGTCAACAATACAAGCCCTTTGCCTAATACTGTCGTATTATTAGAAGCGAGTTCAATTTGTTGAATGCCAACTTGATTCATCAAAGGCGTTTGAGCTGCCCTGCCAGCACCTACTGCTGCGGGGAAACCCTTATTGTCGAGACGTTCCTGCAAACCATCAAACTTTACGCGAAAGTGAACGGCATACTCAGGTTTTTTTTGACACCCTGTTAGTATAAATAATAATCCGAAAATAATTGAAATAGATAGTTTTAACTCGATTTTCATAATGTTCGCCGTGTTATTCGTGAGATAAAATTGTTAAAAATGATGTATTCAAGGTAAAATACTGAGGGGGTAAGAAAGCATCGTTTCTAAAAAAAACGTACTATCGAAATCACTAATCGAGTTCCATAAGTCCCATAAAGGTTTGTTTTATGTTGTTTTTTGTTATTAGTTTGTGTTATTTTTGTTTTATCATACAAAAATAATAGGCTTGAAGGTATAATCCTAACATATGCCACTCTTTATTTATATTTTAGTATTCACGCACTTGTTTTTACATTTATCCATTCTTTACTTTACATACGATAAAACAGTTAGGAAAAATCCGCTATTGGTCGAAATATTATTTTGACAAAAGACTGACATAAATAATTTGACTATTCAACATACAAGAACATGTCAAAATTTTCTTAGCTTTCGACATTAAATTGTGAAACTAATATTTTAACTAAAAACCACTATTTATGAAAAAAGTGTTTGTTCTGCTCTTCCCCATTATGATTCTCCTTCTTGCATGGCAACAACCCGCCGCAGATGGCAATCGTCCACGCCCCGCGCCTATCAATCAAGACAGCTTAAACAAAGAACGGCAACGGATGGTTGACGAAGTTTTGGCAGACATAAAAGGTAAAGAAAATATGCGCGCTGATTCTGTCTTCTTGAACATTAAGCTGTTTAAAAACATCAGCGCAGAACGCATGGTGCGCCTCATGGATCAAGGGTGGAGTAAAGCCTTGGGTGTTGGCTGCAACCACTGCCACAACACCAATAAATGGTCGGACGAAGCCAAAGGAGATAAGCAACTCGCGCGAGATATGGCAGCTATGACGACTAAAATCAACAAAGAATTGCTACAAACGATGAAAGGATTGGATGAAAAATCATCTATCAACTGCACGAGTTGTCATCATGGAAGGAAGCATCCTGCGAAAAACTTGGATTGATAGGTTTGTAGATACCCCCTCAGTAAAAAAGCCTTTGTACATAAGTGCAAGGGCTTTTTGATTGTTGTTTTACTAAAGAATAACAAGTATATTGGTTTACCATAAGGCACATTTTCTAACCCTTCCCCGCCAATCCGTTTATTGTAAAAATGAAGATATACAAACAACATTTATTCATTCTCTTAGTCTCTCTGTTTTTATGATTGTTTTTTAGATATTTGTTGGACAAAATATCAAAACGATGAAACAGACACTCCGAAACCTCATGGCTGATGGCAAAACAGCCCGTGCACTCGACAAACTCCGTCAGCTTAACCTCAATGATGACGATTTGAACACGCAAATCACGCTGCTTTCTGCCCGTTTTAAGAAGAATGAAAGCCAAAAGAACAATGGTGTTATTGACGAACGGGATTTCAATCTTGAATTAAATCGCATCAATATCGCTTTATTAGCTGTCATTGACCAATTGGATGTGAACCAAATACCCCCCTCAGTATCCGAATCGTCCACAAGCGACGACAGCGTTTCAAACGCTGTCGTCGTTGAGGCAAAAACAAGCAAACAAGGTTTTTCATGGACTAAATGGACTGGTTTAAATGATGTTAAATCTTGGATTGCTGCTGTCGCAGGTGTGTTGGCTATCATGACTTTTTATTTCAAATACTGTGGACACGTTTCTGACAACGGCGATGGCAAACCCTTCTCTGTCGTCATCTACACACACGGTAACGGCGGCAAGCAAGACATCATTCAACTCAAAGACACCAAACTTGTAGCAGACTTTGGTGGCAGACGCGAGGTGTCGAAGGTCGGTGAAAACAATCAAAACATCTTTGCCGAGATTCCTGCAACGTTTTCCAATCGAAAAATCGGCATTGGGCTGCAAGGTACTGAGGGGTATGTTTTGAAATATCCCGATTCGCTGTATCTGTTGAATGGCGAGCCGATTTATTTGGCGGTCACTTTGGGCGACAATGCGCGACTTATTAAAGGCGTTGTCAAAACACAAAATGGTGATTTATTAGAAAGCGTAGTGGTGACAACTGTTGGTGAATCTTCTTTGACGGATGCAAAGGGGTATTTCACACTCTCGATACCTGCCAACAAGCAACAGCCTTCGTATCCATTGACTTTGACGAGGAAAGGATATAGAACAGCAAACGAAACGTATATCCCACAAAACCAAACGGCAGAATATCGGTTGACGAAATAATGTAGGGGCGACCCTTGCGGTCGCCCTTTTGCCTTGTGCCATGTGCACGAATAACAACCACAATAAGGGCGACCGCAAGGGTCGCCCCTACGTTAATATTCGTTTTCATTTTATAAAACCCAACGCATCATGAAGCAAACAATCATCGCACTTCTTTTCATCGCTTACATTGCCACAACGACGGCGCAAACCAACAACATACTGAGGGGTCTTGTCACCATCAAGGGGGAAGACAAAAAACCTTTGCGCGGCGTCGCGGTGCAAGCGGTTGGTTTGTCGAATAAAGTTTTTACGGACGACAATGGGTTCTATGAACTCGCGTGCAAAGGCATGAGCGCGGGTGATGTCGTGTCACTCATCGTTTCCAAAGACAATTATGTTGTTTTGGACAAAAATGCTTTGCAAGAAGTGACCATCAAGAAAGACCCCACGCGGCGGTTCGATATTGTGATGCAAGAAGAAGGCAAACGCAAAACCGACATTGACCGTGCTGAGAAAAACATCAAGGACAATATCAACCGCAAAGTAGATGAACAAACCCAAGCCCTTGATGTGCGTTTGGCAAACATCGAAAGCAAAATGCAACAATCGGCGGTCAATGACATTGAACGGCGTGCGTATCAAGACTCAATTCAAAAATTGAATACGCAACGGTCGGTATTAGAAAATGACCGCGACCGCGCCTTGCAACTCGCCCGCGAGACGGCAGAAAAACTCACGGCTTTCGATACGGAAGGTGCGTCGAAAGAAATCAAACAAGCTCAAATTTTGTTTGAAGTAGGCAAATTAGATTCTGCATACGTTGCCATCAATGAGTTGACGATTCAAAACAAAGTCAAAGCTGCCAATCGGTTGCAACAGAAAAGCGATAGCCTTCGCAAAAGTGCTATAAAGGATTATTTCTACAAAGCCAAGTTAGCCATTGCCAACGGTAAGTTTGATGAAGCGGAACGCCTTTATACTGAGGGGGTGCGTTTAGATGAAACCAATATGGATAATCTTGGAACTTTGGCTTATTTTCTTTCCAAACAAAACAAAAAAGAAAAAGCCATTACTTACTATGAAAAAGCGTTGGCTTTGGCAAAGACAGAAGACTTAATTGGGACGTTTTGCATGAATCTTGGCGTGGCTTACAAAAACCTCAACAAGATGTCCGAGGCAGAAAAATACTATTTGAAGTCCTTAGACATCACAGAGCGATTGGCGA
Source organism: Saprospiraceae bacterium (assembly GCA_043744455.1). Classification (GTDB taxonomy): domain Bacteria; phylum Bacteroidota; class Bacteroidia; order Chitinophagales; family Saprospiraceae; genus JAAFJT01. The sequence goes on from JAYTUQ010000155.1 coordinate 23,287, forward strand.
AAAGCAACCCACAACAGTTTGAAGCTGATTTGGCGAATACGGCGAATAGTTTGGGCATCTTTTACAGCGACCTCAACAAGATGCCCGAGGCGGAAAAATACTATTTGAAATCCTTAGACATTTATGAGCGATTGGCAAAAAGCAACCCGCAACAGTTTGAAGCGGATTTGGCGAGAACGGCGATGAATTTGGGCGTCTTTTATCAAACCTTTAATAAGATGCCCGATGCGGAAAAATACTATTTAAAGTCCTTAGACATTTATGAGCGATTGGCAAAAAGCGACCCGCAACAGTTTGAAGCGAATTGGGCGGCAACAGCGATGAATTTGGGCGTCTTTTACAGCAACCTCAACAAGATGCTCGAGGCGGAAAAATACTATTTGAAGTCCTTAGACATCTATGAGCGATTGGCAAAAAGCAACCCGCAACAGTTTGAAGCGGATTTGGCGAGAACATTGAATAACTTTGGTGTATTTTATAAAATGACCAAACAATTGGACAAAGCACAAAATGCTTACAGCCGTGCTTTGTCCTTGCGGCAAAAGGCTTTGTTGAATGGCTTGATGCACTATGAAAGTGAGTACAATCGTGTTTTTAGCAACATGAAAGACTTGCGCGATACTTTTGAGGTGCAAAAGAACTACGCAAAAGTCGTCGAAATACAAACCGAACGCGCCAAAAGTGCAGAAATACTGAGGGGGGTATTCGCCAAAGGTGATAGTATTGCATCGGCAGAATATGGTTCACTCGCTTGGTTTGCGCTTTTTGCAACGCAATATGCGGCGGCTGAAACGGCAGCCCGTCGCGGTTTAACATTGGACAAGACCCAAACGTGGATAAAAACGAATCTTTGTCACGCTTTACTCTTTCAAAACAAAGACAAAGAAGCCAAAGCCGAGTACGACGCATTAAAAATCCAAACCGATGCAAACGGCAAAAGCTACCGCGACATCTTAAAAGAAGATTTTGACGTGCTCGAACAAGCAGGTTTGGAAAAAAAACAATTGGACAAGGTGCGAAAATGGGTCGCAGAATAACCCCCGTAGGGGCGACCCTTGCGGTCGCCCTTGTCCGAACGTTGTATTAAGACAAACGTAACACCAACACAAGGGCGACCGCAAGGGTCGCCCCTACGGAAACAGGCAGGTTTGGAAAAAAAACAAATTGATAAGGCGCGAAAATGGGTGGCAGAATAAACCACGTAGGGGCGACCCTTGCGGTCGCCCTGTGCGCACGACATTTCAACAAGAACGCACCCACACCGTAGGGGCGACCCTTGCGGTTGCCCTGTTTGCGCATCATTCAATAAAAGACAATCGTTCACAAAAAAACAACCGCGCAACACAAGGGCGACCGTAAAGGTCGCCCCTACGTGGGTTGCAAACCGTTCGTGAATGTTGAACCATGAATTAGGTCATAAGAATTGGACAAAAAAAACATTGCAAAGGCATTATTTTTAAACAAAACAAATATATTTGTACCCATCAAAAAGGAAACAAAATTTAACAAACATACCAGCGAAACAGGCACACATGAGAAAATTCAATCCCCTTATTCACCATCGGCGTTCTGTTCGGTTGAAAGGATACGATTATGCTTCAGCGGGTAGTTATTTCATCACTTTATGCTGCCAAAACCGCCGACACCTTTTTGGACACATCGAAAACAAAGAGATGGTACTCAATCAATTCGGTCAAATTGTTGAGGAACAATGGTTAGCCTTACCCGAAAGGTTTCCCAATGTCGCATTGGGTTCGTTTGTCATTATGCCCAATCATGTGCATTATATTGTTGATATTCTAAATCATCAGAACGTCACCATTGGTGCAATAACGGGTGCGTTCAAATCGCTGTGTGTTCATCACATTTTACAATATCAAAAAACGATTAACTATGACCACCTCATCGGCAAGATTTGGCAACGCAATCTTTGGGAACACATCATCCGCAATTCCGATGAATGGGCATACATTAACCATTATATTGTACATAATCCCGAAAATTGGCACAACGATTCATTGAACAACCCACCCCTGTAGGGGCGACCCTTGCGGTCGCCCTAATCTGCACGTCGTTCCAATAGGAGGGCGACCGCAAGGGTCGCCCCTACGTAGCCCCCTAATATGAATGTCAAATAACTCCCCTCAGTAAAAATACCCTAAAAACACTCATTTTCAACAGAAAACCAGCGATTAAAAAAGATTTTTAAACAAAAAGAGCAAAGCAAAATACACAACGCAAACCCATTTTAAACACATCTTTATCATTAAACATACCCATCAATGCCTATAAACCACACCATCAATGGGTGTGTTTATAAGCATCAATGCTATAGTTTGATATAAAAGATGCCGTGTTTTAGAGTATCGATAGTATGGTTTGACATAAAAGATGGCGTGTTTTAGGGCATTGATAGTATGGTTTGACATAAAAAATGCCCTGTTTTGGGGCATTGATGGTATGGTTTATAGGCATAGATGGTGTAGTTTGACATAAAAGATGGCATGTTTTGAGGCATCGAAATCGCTCAACTTTTCAAAAGTTAGCAACTTTTGGAAAGTTAAAGCACAAAAATAAAGCATCGCTGGCGGGTAAAATGCCAACGATGCTTTTGTGTTATGATAAAAAACCAATGAGACTATTTAGCGGGTGATGTTTCACCAGTCTTGTCGGTTGTTTTACCATTGGCTTTATCGCCCTTGCTTGCACCTTTTTTGTCGGAACTGCGCACCAATTTCTCGATGGCGTTTTTAGCTAAGATAGCCTCTTCATTGCCGAGGTCAGCTTGTTGATAAATATACTCTTCGCAACATTTAATCATGTTCAAAGCCGTCACGCCACCCATACCTTTCAAACGTGTGAGGTCAGCAATATCCGCTGTGTGAACGGCAATGGCATCGTCGGCATTGTCAAAAACCGATAAACCATTGTCAATAACAGTCAGCGAAAGCGGTAAAGGAAAAACAGCACCGAAATTTTTTAGCACTTTTAACGTCTCTTCTGCTTCGGCGCGTTTGGTAGCACCCATTTTGTCAAAGGCTTTGTAGTCCGTATCGTCCACAACGGGCGTTGGAACGAGTTTACTACGTGCCGCTTTGAGATCAGTTCCATAAACCTTGATGGTTTCCTTTGGCAGTCCGTCAGGGACGCGATTTTGAAGGAGTTTAGTCATCGGATTTGAGTTAAAAAAATGAGAAATAATTGTTCATCAGCTTTATCGGAAGCGTATTTTTTGAGAATAACATCTTTTCAATAAATTAATACAAAAATATATTATATATGAATACGTGTCAATAGGCAGGACACATTATTTGTATTTTTTATTAAAAAAATTGTGATTTATAGATTGACTTGATACCCCCCTCAGTAAAAAAGCCTTTGCGTGGGGGTGCAAAGGCTTTTTTAAATATTAGTCTTGTCTTTCTAAGTACAAAAATAGAGTAATCTATTTATAAAACTCCTTTCGATGACTAATTCCAATTATCCGAATAAAAAGTATATTATCTTTAATTGTGTAAACTACACGATAATCACCTACTCTGATACGCCAATAATTATCTGAACCTTTAACTTTTTGCAACCAACATGTCTTGGGTTTGTTGAAAATTCAGAAATTTTTAAAGTATTATCTTCTTGTGCAGAGCCACGTAGGGGCATATAAAAAAGGCAGCTTGCAAACAAATGCAAACTGCCTTTTAGTTTTGGAAAGTGGAGCTGCAGGGAATCGAACCCTGGTCCGGTCAAAGCATTCGAGAGCTTTCTACATGTTTAGTTGCCATATTTGTTTTTTCGAGCTGTGGGGAGGTTGGACAACACACCCAGACCGCAACCTTATCTCTTTGGAGTTCG
>JAYTUQ010000156.1:0-27045 GCA_043744455.1 Saprospiraceae bacterium
TGGGATTGGTCGAAAACGAATCCTGTGATTCATTTTTCTTTTGACAAAATAGCATATCAAGCTTTAGGATTAGAAGGTGCGATTTTACAAGAACTTAAACATAAAGCCGAAGAGCAGGGCGTAGCATTAGTGGGCGAAGACATCAAATCTGCTTTCAATGAATTATTGGAAAAAGTATTCAAAAAGCATGGAAAAGTCGCTTTATTGATAGATGAATACGACAAACCAATCATTGATTACCTTGAATTTCCGCCTTACGAGCAAGCGAAAAAGAATCAAGCGATTATGCGGCAATTCTATTCCGTTTTGAAAAGTGCAGAGCCGTATCTCGCGTTTTTCTTCGTTACTGGCGTTTCAAAGTTTTCAAAAGTGTCCATGTTTTCGGAATTGAATAATTTGAAGGATATTTCGCTGCATGGGGATTATGCAACCATAACAGGTTATACACAAGATGAATTAGATTTTTACTTTGATGAGCATATAGCGTTGGTAGAAAAGGAATTAAAAACAACACGTAAAGAGTTGGCAACACAAATACGTGATTGGTACAATGGTTTCAGTTGGGACGGTATTAATAAAGTCTATAATCCATTTGGCATACTTAATTTTTTTGACCAGAAACGCTTTAGAAACTTTTGGTTTTCGACAGGTTCACCTAGATTTTTGATTCAACAAATGAAACGTTTTGCCCGTTTTGATATTGAGAATACCAAAACGAATGGTTATGTGTTGGAAAAATATGACATTGACAATATTGATATTGTACCACTTTGTTTTCAAACAGGTTATTTGACGGTCAAACATATTGATGTGTGGACAGATGAGATGCTTTTAGATTATCCGAATAAAGAGGTGCGCGAAAGTATGTATCAATTTATCATTGATGACTTAGCGAATCCGTCCCATCGTATGAACACAGGTGCAACAATCAAAGATTTGAATCAAGCATTTTTAACGAATGACTTATCGAAAGCCAAAACAATCATCAATGCCTTATTAGCAGGCTTGCCTTACGAAACCTATAAAAATCAATCAGAAGGCTTTTATCACGGTTTACTGCATTTGATTTTTAGCTATATCGGTATGTTCGTGGAAAGTGAGCCACATTTGTCAATGGGGCGTGCCGATGTCGTTGTACAGACCCCTCAGTATACTTTATATTTTTGAATTCAAATTCAATCAAACTGCCGAAGAAGCCCTTGCCCAAATCAAAGAAAAAGGTTATGTCGATAAATATCGAGCTGCCGATAAGCCAATTTTTTGCATTGGCGTTAATTTCGATGAAGCTAAAAAACAAATAGACGGCTGGTTGATTGAAACCGTATAGATTATGAAACAAATCATACAAGATTTAAAGTCAGGAGAAACCCTCCTCGAAAACGTACCCGCGCCGATGATTCGTCGCGGGTGCGTGCTTATTCGCACACATCGTTCGCTTGTTTCTCTGGGAACAGAACGGATGCTCGTCGAATTTGGCAAAGCCAATTTTATTGATAAAGCCCGTCAGCAACCTGAAAAAGTCAAGCAAGTATTTGATAAAATAAAAACCGATGGTTTGCAACCCACATTAGAAGCTGTTTTTAGAAAACTCGGCGAACCTTTGCCTTTGGGTTATTGCAATGCGGGAGAAGTTGTTGGGGTAGGAGAGGGCGTTTCCGAATATCAGATTGGCGACCGTGTGGTGTCTAATGGACATCATGCCGAAGTCGTCTGTGTCGGTAAAAATTTAGTCGCTAAAATTCCCGATGGTGTTTCTTATGAAGATGCATCTTTTACCGTTATTGGTGCGATAGGTTTGCAAGGTATTCGCCTCATCAATCCCACTTTTGGCGAAACAGTTGTTGTCACAGGTTTGGGTTTGATTGGTCTCATGGCGGGTCAAATATTGGTCGCCAATGGTTGCAATGTGATTGGTTTAGACTTTGACCCTTCAAAAGTGGAACTCGCTAAATCCTTCGGTATCAATGCTTTCAATGTGGGTGATGGCACCAATCCTGTAACTTTAGTTGAAAGTTTGACAAACGGCATTGGAGCCGATGCGGTACTCATCACCGCTTCTGCCAAAACAAATGAGGTGATAGAACAAGCCGCTAAAATGAGCCGTAAGCGCGGACGTATCGTATTAGTGGGTGTTGTTGGTTTAGACATCCAACGATCAGATTTTTTTGCCAAAGAATTGACCTTTCAAGTCTCTTGTTCTTATGGACCAGGTCGTTACGATGAAAACTATGAGGAACGGGGCAACGATTATCCCATTGGTTTTGTGCGTTGGACAGAAAAACGAAACTTTGAAGCGATTTTAACCGCCTTGTCAAATGGTCAAATAAATGTTCAGCCCCTAATTACAGAAATTATTGATTTGCCAAATTACAATGCTATTTATGGCAATATGTCGGGTTCAAAGTCTATTGCATCTATTTTAAAGTATGATGTTTCCCAAAAGAATGACCCCCTCAGTACAAGCGTATCTTTAGCATCAGAACGGTCTTTTTCAGGACAAAAAGGTGTATTGGGCATCATTGGTGCAGGTAATTTTACAGGTTCGACCATTGTACCCAATCTGACAAAATTAAAAGCAGCCATCAAATACATCGCTTCCTCAAAAGGTTTGTCGGGCACTATTTTAGCAAAAAAGCACAGCATTACGCACTCAACAACCAATTATCGGGATATTTTAAGCGACAATGAGGTTGATGCTGTTTTGATAACAACACGACATGGCGCGCATGCGGCGCAAGTGATTGAAGCCCTCAATGCGGGAAAACATGTTTTTGTTGAAAAACCTTTAGCCCTCACTTTTGATGAATTAGATGCTGTAGATGCCGCCTATCAAAAAGCGGATAAAACATTGACCGTTGGTTTCAACCGTCGTTTTTCTCCTTTTATCGTTGATGCCAAAAAACAAATCGGTAAATCAAACGCGCCTATAAATGTGATTGCAACCATGAATGCGGGTTTTATTCCACCTGAAGTATGGGTACACGATATGCAAAGCGGTGGCGGTCGCATCATCGGCGAAGCTTGCCATTTTATTGATTTAATCACATATTTAACGGGTTCGCTTGTTGAATCGGTGATTATGAATGCTTTGGGACCGAATCCTGCCGAAAATACGGACAATGCCTCAATTCTTTTACGCTACAAAAATGGTTCGACAGGTGTCATCAATTATTTTTCAAATGGTTCAAAAGCCTATTCCAAAGAACGCATTGAAATTTACAGTCAAAACCGAACAATTGTTATTGATAATTTCCGCAAATCGCAATATTTTGGTTTCAAATCGTCGGGCATGAAAAAGCCGCAAGACAAAGGGCATTTTGAACAATTTCGCATTTTTATTGAAAATCTTAAAAACGGCGGTGCTGCAACTATCCCGTATGAGGAAATTATGAATACTTCTCGCGCCACCATTGGTGCAATCGTTTCTTTGAAAGAAGGACGGTGGGTCACGGTAAATGGATAATGAAAAATGGATAGCGGAAAGTGGATAATGGAAAATGGATAGCGGAAAATGAATAGCGGAAAATGGATAATATAAACCATTGAAAATGAATAAAATACAACTTTATTATAACACCCTCAAGTACCTACGGCGGAAGCAGATAGCTTATCGCCTTTTCTATTTTGTGCGTAATAAATGGCGAAAAGCCATAGGATTTTCCTACAAATTTGAAAAAAATACCCCCCTCCCGATATTCTCGGGATGTTCCATCAGTATCATGGCAACCGACGGCAGTGAAATTTTAAAAGTTGCCTTAACGCCTGGCATTCCCGCCTACAACAGCTACTCAAGTCCAAACACATTTTCTTTTCTCAATAAAACCCGAAAATTCGACAATAACATCAATTGGGAATTTTCGGATTACGGCAAATTGTGGACGTACAATTTAACTTATTTCGACTTTTTAAACCAAAGAGCTAACGTCATTGCGCCAGAAGCCGAACCCGTCAAGGCGAAAAACGAAGCCATGCAAGTCCTTCTAAATGATTTTATCCAAAAACAACCCTTTTTAAAAAATGCCAATGAGCCCTTTCCAATATCGCTGCGCGGCATCAATTGGATAAAATATTTTATTCAAAACAACATCCAAAACCGGGATTATGACCGTTCGTTGTTTCATCAATATCAGATTTTAGCCGACAATATTGAGTATCATTTATTGGGCAATCATTTATTGGAAAATGGATTTTCATTGTTGTTTGGTGGTGTTTATTTTCAAAATTCAGCGTTTTTTAATTTAGGACATAAAATACTAACAGAGGAATTAGAAGAGCAAATATTGCCAGATGGTGCACATTTTGAGTTGTGTCCGATGTATCACAAAATCATGCTTTTTAGAGTTTTGGATTGTTACAATTTATTGATAAACAATTCATTAGAAATAAAACAATTACTAAAAGAAAAAGCCGTTTTAATGTTAGGTTGGTTAGAAACGATGACCTATGAAGATGGGTCAACGCCACATTTTGGCGATTCAACTGATGGTATAGCACCGACTTCTTTTGAACTGTTTGATTATGCGCAACGGCTCAATATTTCTTACGAAAAGAGACCCCTCAGTACATCAGGGTTTCGCAAGTTAAAAAACGAATATTTTGAGCTAACAGCTAAAGTAGGTGCTATCGGACCCGATTATATTCCTGGACATGCACACGCCGATAGTTTAAGTTTTGAATTACGAAACTTTAACAAGCCTTTTCTCGTAGATACGGGTATCTCAACGTATGAAACAAATGCACGCAGGCAGCAAGAACGCTCGACATGGAGTCATAATACTATTGCCATTAATGGGCAAAATTCGTCAGAGGTTTGGGGTAGTTTTCGCGTAGGCAATCGGGCAAAAACGACACTGTTAAAGGATACCGCTACGGAATTATTGGCAGGACATGATGGTTATAAAAAAATAGGGTTTCAACATGAAAGACAATTCATTTTAAGGGGTAATTGCCTTGAAATCATAGATAAAACCGATGACAAAGCTGAATCTAAGGCACATTGGCATTTTCATCCCAATGTGCAAGTGACGATAAATAATAATATCGTCCAATTTAATGGTGGAGAAATTAATTTTTTTATGACTGAAAATTATAATTTGTTAAAAAAAAATATCGAACTTGCCGACTATCATTATTCAATAGGATATAATACATTTTTGAAAGCGACCAAAATCATTGTTACATTTAATGGTACACTAAAAACGCAAATTATTTTAGCATGAAAATTCTCTTTTTGACCGATAATTTCCCCCCAGAAGTAAACGCACCTGCTACGCGTACTTTTGAACATTGTCGCCAATGGGTCAAACAAGGTGCAGAAGTAACCGTTCTTACTTGTTTTCCCAATTATCCGACAGGCAAAACCTTTGCTGGCTATAAAAATCAATTGTATAAAGTTGAATATATTGAAGGCATAAAGGTTGTGCGTTTGTGGTCATTTATGACTGCCAATCAAGGTTTTTTCAAACGCGTTATGGATTACTTTAGTTTTGCTTTTATGGCGTTTTGGGCTGGATTATTCAAAAAATCGGATGTCATCGTTGCCACCTCTCCTCAGTTTTTTACCGCGGTTGCTGGTGGTGCATTGGGTCTTTTCAAACGTATTCCATGGATTTTTGAAGTAAGAGATTTATGGCCCGAAAGTATTCGTGCCGTCGAAGCGATGCGGACGCAACGTATTTTGGATTGGCTGGAAAAATTAGAACTGCTGCTTTATCGCCATGCCACAGGCATTGTGGTTGTAACAGATGCTTTTAAAGATAATTTAATCCGCCGGGGTATTAAAGCTGCAAAAATTGAGGTCATTAAAAACGGTGTGATGCTCGATGTGTATAAACCGAAATCTAAAAATAAAGCCCTCCTTGAAAAACACGGTTTGACAAATAAATTTGTTGTCGCTTATATGGGTACACATGGCATGGCACATAAATTAGACTTTCTCATTGAGTCTGCCAGTCATATCAAAGACCCCTCAGTACAACTCGTTTTTATTGGTGATGGTGCAGAAAAAGCCAACTTACTACGGTTAATCGATGAACAAAAGCCTCAAAATGTTACAATGATTGATTCTGTCACAAAGGCAGAAATGGTGGATTATATCAGTATTACGGACGTTGCACTTGTCAATTTAAAGAAATCGGAGACGTTCAAAACGGTTATTCCTTCCAAAATTTTTGAAAATGCGGCGATGAAAAAGCCGATTTTATTGGGTGTTGAAGGTGAGTCAGCGGGTATTGTTAATTATTATGAAGCAGGTTTATGCTTTGAACCTGAAAATCAGACGGACTTTATTGAAAAATTAATGACTTTAAAATCAAATGCGAATTTTTATGCCGATTGTCAAGAAGGTTGCACGCTTTTAGCAACAGACTTTGACCGCATTCAACTGTCGCACAAATTTTTCAATTTGATGTGCCGTATGACAGGATTAGATAAAGAAATGACAATCAAAATTGACAAACAAAAACGTCATGCCGAACCTGTTTAAATGTATTGTGTAGGAATATTTAATTTCTAAGAAAAATAATGTTAAGTAATAAAAAAGCCATTTCGATATCTCGGAATGGCTTTTTGCATTTTTCAAGGTGCATTGAACGCCCGAATCACCGCCGCCGCTTTTCTATTTTGTAGCAATGCCGCTACTCTCACAACAGCTGGTAAAAGACTACTTCCTAAATTTGTAAACCATAAATTCTCTTTAGAAACTTGCCTATCGAGATCTAAAATCTGCTGAATAAGCAGGTCGTTTTCCAATCCATATAACGAGTTTGTGATATGCCACGCGCGGTTTCGGAACTTTTCCAAACTGAAACGCGCCAACTCTTCGTCTTTTTTACCCGCCAACCAATCCATGGTTTTTAGCATCACAGACGATTCTCCCAATGCTTTTTGTATATCCTCTATCAAATCGGACAGCAGCATATTGATTTCATTAAAATCACGTTGAATGGCTGCCAACGGCTGACCTGAAGAGACGTGCGCCGTCGCAATACCCAAATCAAGGCTTATGTGTGCGTTCATACCTGCCAACAAATGTTGAAGCATAAACAAGGTAGGATTTTTGGATGCTTCAAACGTTATTTTCCACGAAGAAGTCATCTGTTTGCCTTCGCTGTATGCGTGAAAAGCTTCCAAATAGCGATTGGCAAATATCACATCTAAACGTTCCATACGTGCGCCATCATCGAAACGACCTACGGCGATGCCTTGTTCAACGTGTAAGGTTACCTTACGATACAAGGCGGCAAACATGCCGAGTTTATTGTTTTCGTTGATACAACGCTCGATGATGATGTCCAATTCAGCGACCACTTCTCTGATATTTGTTGCAGGTATTGCCATTGGCTTTTTATTTTTTCTGATATACCCCCCTCAGTAAAAGGGCTCATTTTTAGTTGAAAAGAAGAATATTAATTGTAAAAATACTTTCAATTGACGACAAAGCGAATCGTTTTACCTATTTTATTGCTATTTTTCGCAGACTAATTATTAATGTCGCCGACACATTTATACGTAAAAGCGTTAATTGGTTGTATCAACTATCGGATATTTCCAAAATATCCGATAGTTATGAGTAAAAATAGCACTATTCAATCATCGTATTTAATAACTTTATCGTCGTATCATTAAAATTCAAAATGAAGAAACAACTGAATAACATCACCTTTCTCCTTATCTTTTTTGCTATAACGTCAAAAGCCCAGACAGTAAATCCATCTATTTTACAAAAGTCTTGGAAAGCGTCTTGGATAACCGTTCCCGATGAACCCGCAAATGGTTATGGCGTTTATCTTTTCCGAAAGACGATGGACTTGACTGCAAAGCCAAAGGCTTATGTAATCCATGTCTCTGCCGATAATCGCTACAAATTATTTGTCAATAACAAGCTCGTTTCTCTCGGTCCTGCAAGAGGTGACATCAATCATTGGTGTTTTGAAACGGTGGATATTGCACCTTATTTGACAATGGGGAAAAACATCATCGCTGCACAAGTTTGGAACGAAGCAGAGTTCAGACCCGAAGCCCAAATCACTTGGCAAACAGGTTTTATTATGCAAGGTGCAACGGAAAAGGAACATGCAGTCAACAGCGACAACACGTGGAAATGTATGCGTGATGACAGTTATACACCCCTAAAGGTGAAACTTTCAGCTTATTATGTCGCTGGTCCTGGCGAATTCATAGACATAAATAAACATCCTAAAAGTTGGCAATTCCTTGATTTTAAAGACGATAGTTGGCGGAATGCCAAAACAATCAGCAATGGTTTGCCGCAACAAATCTTAGGCGGTTATGGTACGGTCAGTGGTTGGCTATTGACACCATCGATGATTCCGCAAAGCGAATTGAAAGATGAGCGTTTTGTAAAGGTTTTAAAAGCAGAAGGCATTGACATACCAAAAGGTTTTCCGACAACAAAAACAGCTATAACGATTCCGCCCAATACGACCGCTACGATTGTTTTAGACCAAACTTATTTGACCAATGCTTATCCCGCCATAACGTTTAGTGGTGGTAAAAATGGGACGATTTCATTGACTTATGAAGAGGCTTTATACACAAAGTACCCCGCCAAAGGCAACCGAAATGAAACCGAAGGAAAGATTTTTTTGGGACGAAAAGACAGCTTGTTGTCTGATGGTACAAACGGGCAGCAATTTACCTCCTTGGCATATCGCACGTATCGTTTTGTTCAATTGAGGATAATGACGAAAAACGAGCCACTGATTATAGACGATATTTATGGCACTTTTACGGGTTATCCGTTTCAGTTGAAAGCAAAACTAACGTCAAACAGTGCAGAAATGGATAAAATGCTTGATATCGGATGGCGCACTGCCCGACTGTGTGCCGTCGAAACGTATATGGATTGTCCTTATTACGAACAACTCCAATACATTGGCGATGGACGTATTCAAGCGCTTGTGTCTCTGTACAACAGTGGTGATGATAGATTGGTCAAAAATGCACTGACTTTGATGGACAATTCGCGTCAACCCGAAGGCGTAACCTTATCAAGGCATCCTTCCTATACCCCTCAGTATATTCCGACTTTTTCGCTCTGGTATATCGGTATGTTGCACGATTATAGCCGTTATGGAAAAGATACTGATTTTATCAAACATAAATTGTCGGGACAACGACAAATATTGGACTATTTCAGACATTACCAACAAGCCGATGGTTCTTTGAAAAACACACCGCAATGGATGTTTACGGATTGGGTGACGGCAAAAGACTGGAATTCCGGTGTGGGTCCCCTCAGTAAAGACGGCACTTCTGCACTTTTAGATTTGCAATTGCTCTATGCCTATCAAGTTGCGGCGGATTTGGAAAGTCAATTAGGCATCAAAGAATACGCTTCGATTTATACCCGTTATGCAGAACAATTAAAGAAAACCATTCAATCCAAATATTGGGACAACACAAACAAACTGTATGCCGACCGCATCGAAAAAGACCTCTTTTCTCAACATGCCAATGCCTTGGCGATACTGACGGGTGTTGTCGGCAAGGAAGACATGCAGCCATTAGCCAAACAGATTTTAACCAATAAAAACTTAGCACCTGCGTCCATTTATTTCAAATATTACGTCCATCAAGCTTTAATAAAAGCAGGTTTAGGCAATGATTATTTGACGTGGTTGGATACATGGCGTGAAAATATAAGCATGGGTTTGACAACATGGGGAGAAACGCCTGACTTAAATAAAACCCGTTCAGATTGCCATGCATGGGGTTCAAGCCCTAATATTGAGTTTTTTAGAACCATTTTGGGCATAGACAGCGATGGTTTGGGTTTTTCAAAAGTTAAGATTGAACCCCATTTGGGCAACATCAAAAACATCAGCGGTTCTATACCGCATCCAAACGGTACAGTGTCTGCCAGTTATTCTTTTGATAATAATAATTGGACAATACAAATAGATTTGCCAAAAAAGGTAACAGGCACGTTTGTTTGGAAAGGTAAAAAGATGATTTTGAAAGAAGGGAAAAATAGGTTTATGCTCTAAATTATGTTGAATAACCTCGTTACTAACCATCCTTCATTAGGACTTTCTTATAAAAATAAGATAGGTCTCAAAAATCCCTGAAGGTTATAAATATGAATAGCCCTCAGCTGACCAAAAAGTTCTTTGAAGTAATTTGAGCAAAAACCCGTTAGGGTTGACACCGTTTATAGAAAAACCACCTGCCCTGATTTTTCTAAGGTGCTTAGCACCGTCACCTACGGGTGTTTAAATAGAAAAAAAGGTGTCGGTGCTATGCACCTTAGAAAAAGACTTGATATTGTTTTTTCTATAAACAGTGCCAGTCCTCACGGACTTATAATACGTTGTTACAATAAACTTTTCAGTTCTTTTAGGGAATCAATCCTCCCAATCGCATCCAATCGGCGCACCAGGCGGCATCTCCCGATGCGTCGGTAAAGCAATATCTTTTGGTTTCTCAATGCGTTCTATTGTGTATTCAAAATGTGCTTTGTTACCAGAATTATCTTTTAATTTATTGATACACAATTGTTTAATGATTTGTAAACGACTGTAAGTGATGGATTTTACAGCATAATTGGACTGTTCACTTTGATTTAAACCCAAAAGGAACGTGACGACCATTTGTTGCGTTTGCTCATGAATTTGACCGTTCAAGCCTTTAGGGACGGGCGCATTCCATGTTTTTTCAATCACCGCATCAACCACAGCATCAAAACCAATCGTGTTGTTGCGGCTTTTAAAACCCACCAAACGATTCGCTCTTTGCGGATTAAAAAGGAATGCGAACTCATAACTTGTCAAGGCTTCTGCTGCCGCCAAAGGGTCAATGATTGAACCCGACCGTTTCGGCATCATTTCTCCGAAGCCATAATATTCAGGCGGACGGGGTGGAATGATTTGCAAAACGTTTTCAGGCAGCGCCAATACTGAGGGGTCTAAACAATCGAGCGCAGCATTCAACGCCGCCTTTTGGACAGCATTATCCAATATTTTAGGCGTTTGCTGCTTGTCGCCCCGCACCGAATAGCTGTAATCCATGCCGCCTATCAATTTGCAAACTGCCTCTAATTGATAACGGTGATAGTTGTAAACAGGCACCAAAACGTCTTCCAAACGAGACATGGGCGTACCAACAGTAATGTCTTTTTCAGAAAAATTAGCCAATGCTTTTTGGCGAATGGCTAAGACTTTTTTTAACTCAACACCTGCTTCTTTGCCGTTGTCCCACAAGTGCGCAACAGGGTGTAAACCATCGGCGGCGCGTGCATCAAAGTCAGAAATATAGAGCAAAGCCTTTGCGGTGTTTTCTTCCAAAAGGCGATTTAAGGCGACATTTTCATCTTTTTCCAAGGAAAAATCACTATAACCGTACATAATCGCCCGTTTGTCCCACTCACCAATTTCGTTGGTATAGACTTTTGAAAAGTCTAAATTGCCATTTTTATCTAAGTTTACTGAGGGGTGCGGATAGTCCATGACAGAAGCGCGGTCGTTGACACTCGACGCATAATTGTGCATCAAACCCAAAGTATGACCGACTTCATGCGCTGCCAATTGGCGCAAACGTTGCAAAGCCGCTTTTTGCATTGTTTCGGGCGCAGGTTTTCCTGATTCATAAGGCGCAAGCAAGCCTGTAAAAATCAAATAATCCTGCCGAACGCGCAACGAACCTAAAGTCACTTGTCCTTTAATAATTTCTCCAGTACGTGGGTCAATCACCGACGCGCCATAACTCCAGCCTCGCGTGGAACGATGTACCCAATTGATTACATTGTAGCGAATATCCATTGCATCGGCTGAATCGGGAAGGACTTCCACCCGAAATGCGTCTTTGTAACCCGCCGCTTCGTAAGCTTTATTCCACCAACGTGCACCGTCTAACAAGGCAGAGCGAATCGGTTCGGGCGTACCATTATCGAGATAATAAACGATGGGTTTTACGGGTTCTGCAAGCCCTTTTACTGTGGGGTCTTTCTTTTTTAGTCGATGTCTTGCAATGACAATTTTTTCAATGGGTTCAGAAATAGGACTTGAATAATCGTAGAAAGAATTCCCGTTGAAACCACTGCGAATATCATAACGTCTTGATTTGTAGTCATTATCAGGCAATTGCACAAAAGAATGGTGCGTCCTCACCGTCAAAGCTTCTACTGAGGGCGCGACAGATTGGACAAAACGCCCCGCATCGTCGCCACCAGTAAACGTCAAAATAGCTTCAAACTCTGAATTTTGAGGAAAATTTCGAGTATTCGGCAAATACATGGCAGAGCGTGGTTCATCTAATTTATACGTGCCTTGCTTCATAGTTTTCAAACGATTCACTACACCATGCGCATCGCGTAGAAAAAAAGGCGTGGCGTCAACCAGTACTTTTCCACCTTCTTCTTCCTCAACCGTAAAACTCCACAAAATGGATTGAGCAAAAGATTCACGCACCGCTTTGGCTTCGTTTTTATCGTTAGACAAAGCCCGATAGCCGTAATTCGGCTGTGTCAATAGGACTTTTTTACCTATTTTTTGAAAGAAAACAATCCTTGAATCGCCTGTTTGACCTCTATCTAAGCCAATATCGTTTGAGCCAATGCCCGCCGGCAGAGCGTTGGCGTACAAAAACTCTTGGTCGAATTTGTCAATGAGTAAATAAATTTTACCATTCGTTGCGTCCCACCAAGAATTGATAAAACCGTTGTAGGCTTTCCAATTCTTGGTTTTATCCGCAATTTTTGATTGACTGTTTGTCGTGCCTTGCGCGATGATGCGAACCGCATTCACCGTTAGGCTTAAACTCACGAAGAGTAGGAGTAAAAGGTTTTTCATATTTTGAATTGATTTTAGAACACAGTCCAACCTGTGTTCAAAAAATATTGTTTTGTGGTGAAAATACAAGGCGTGTCCCATATTACGAATGGACACGCCTTATTTTTCTTTTCTATTAGACAAAGTTAGCTATTTCTACTTCAAAATTGATTCAAAAAACATACTTTCGCTTTTCTTTTAACCTGAAAAAAAGCCATTATTAAACGTTGAAAAAAGAATAAAACCCTTACAATAGGTATAAAACTTAAATGACCTTATATCCCTTCAATGCCTTATACGGTTAGAAAAGCGGCATTTTTAAACCGTATAAGGTATGTAAGGAATTTAAGGTCATTTAAGATAAATCTGATACGACTATTGTATGTATGGCTTGTTTTTTCCAGAACCAATAAAATCTAATTATAAATGAATCGTTTTTTTAAAATTATCAAAACAACGGGTAAAATCTTACTCATTTTAATAGCCACAATAGTCATAATATATTTCCTTGGACCAAAGCCGTCCAAACCTGCTTTTGACCCGCCACCTTTAGAAAACCTTGCAAATCTGTCTTTTACAGAGTTAGAAAAAAACATAAGTGTTGGCGAAAATGCTGTTGAAAACATCAAGCCTGAATGTAAAGCCCGCATCGTGTGGGCAGATTCTTTGAAAAAGGCAAAGACTAAAGTGGTGATGCTTTATTTGCATGGTTTTGGCGCAAGTCATGTTGAAGGTGCGCCCATAAATACAGATTTAGCGAAGCAATTTGGTGCCAATTTGTTCCTCGCACGCCTCGCCGAACATGGTATTGAAACAGGTGAAAAGAACGAAAATTTTCTAAAATTTAATGCCGAAGATTATTACGATTCCGCAGAACGTGCCTTGCATATTGCCCAACAATTAGGCGATTCGGTGGTCATCATCGGGCAATCGGGTGGGGCAGCGATGGCGTTGTTCTTAGCCTCTCGGCACCCTGAATTGAAGGGTTTGGTGCTGTATTCACCCGCCGTTCGGGTTTTTCGGAAAGATGGGCAATTGTTGTCCGAACCGTGGGGTTTGCAATTAGCGCACTTTATGGTGGGTGAACACAACGATTGGACATTCAGAAAACCCGAACAAGCGAAATATTGGACAAATCATCAGCGTTTTGAAGGCATCATTCAGTTCACCACCTTTCAGAAATATGCGATGATTCCCGAAACGTTTGCGAAAGTTAAATGCCCAGTTTTTATGGGTTATTACTATGAAAATGAAGAAAAACAAGATAAAACCGTTTCCGTCGAAGCCATGAAAGAGATGTTTGAACAGCTCGGTACCCCCCCTCAGTATAAACGGGCAGTTGATTTCAAAAATGCTAACGCGCACGTTATTACCAGTCCTATGACCACAGATGATTGGCAAACGGTGGAGGCAGAATCAGCAAAGTTTTTGCAAGAGGTGATGGGTATGTAAAAACAATATGGATTATAACATAACAATTAATCATCAAAAAAAAATATTATGAAAATTTTAGTCACAGGCGGCGCGGGATTTATCGGTAGTCACACCGTCGTTGCACTCGTCGAAGCGGGTTTTGAGCCCGTCATTGTAGATGATTTTTCAAACTCTCAAAAAGGTGTTTTAGACGGTTTGAAAACCATACTTGGCAAGTCAGTTAAGTGTTATGAAGAAAATTGTAACAACTTTGACATACTATGAAAACAATATAGGCTCGCTTGTAACCCTTCTAAAAGCGATGAATACTGAGGGGGTACAAAATATCATCTTCTCATCATCTGCAACTGTTTATGGTTTGTCTAAAGCACTTCCGGCGACTGAACAAACGCCGATTCAAAAAGCCATGTCGCCATATGGCAATACCAAACAAATGGGTGAAGAGATTTTGCAAGATGTTGTCGCTTCAGGTGCGCTCTTACGGGGTATTGCGTTGCGTTATTTCAATCCGATAGGTGCACATCCTTCGGCTTTGATAGGGGAGTTGCCTTTGGGTGTACCCAATAATTTAGTACCTTTTATCACCCAAACATTTGAAGAAGTTAGTGGTAAACCCTTAAATTATGAAATCGGTGCAAGAAGAGGCGGCGATGTACCTTCGTTATATGCCGATGCTTCAAAAATAAAGGCAGAAATGGGCTGGACTGCTAAACGGACGATGCGACAAGCCATAGAAGATGCTTGGCGGTGGCAAAAATCACTTTAAATTTAAGATAAAAACACAAAGACGTTTAGACCTATAAAAATCTAAACGTCTTTTTACTTTAATCCTAAATTCTTTTTTACCTTTCCATTGTTTTGATTCACCAACATATAAATAAACAAGTATGCAAGCATTTATTGGAGAATTCGTCGGCACCACATTGCTGATTTTGCTGGGCGACGGTGTTGTCGCAGGCGTATTATTAAAAAATTCAAAAGCTGAAAACGGGGGCTGGCTCGTCATTACCATTGCATGGGCTTTGGCAGTTACGATGGGCATTTATATTGCAGGACCCCTCAGTGGTGCGCATTTGAACCCTGCCGTCACACTCGCACTCGCCGCAACGGGACAATTCGCCCTTGAAAAAGTACCAATCTACATCACGGCTCAGATGTTAGGTGCCATTGTCGGTGCATGTCTTGTGTATGTCCAATATCTGCCACATTGGGCAAAAACAGAAAATCCAGCCATAAAATTAGCTGTTTTTTGTACCGCTCCTGCTGAAAAACATCCCGTTGGCAATTTTATCAGCGAGTTTATCGGCACATTCGTATTAATGTTGGGTTTGGGTGCGATTGGTGCAACAGAATTTGCAGCAGGGGTCAATCCCTTGGCTGTTGGTGGATTAATTGCCGTTGTTGGTCTCGCATTGGGCGGCACGACAGGTTATGCGATTAATCCAGCGCGGGATTTGGGTCCCCGCATTGCTCATGCTTTTTTACCGATACCAGGAAAAGGCGGTTCGGATTGGGGCTATGCTTGGATTCCTGTCCTTGCACCGATTCTTGGCGGCATCGGTGGCGCATGGTTTTATCAATCGTTTTTAAGTTTACATTAAGACATGAATCTCATTATTTTTACCAATCGCGATTTAGCGAGTAATTTATTTCTGAACCACATAATGCCACATATTGCGCCTTATGTGGTTCACATTTTTGTATCCGATAAAGTCGGAAAAGCAACCACTTCTGCAACGCCAAACGCGCTTCAAACTTTAAAGTTTTTTGAGCAAACACTGCCCAATACCATGGATTTTGATGAATATTCGGCTTTTTTGAAGGGTTATACTGAGGGGTATCAATTTTAGGAAAATTAGGTAAATGTGTTTATTTTTGCTTTTAAAAAATAGAAAAAATGACAACAGCAACAGCCGTTCAAGAAAAACAGAAAATGACTGCCGAAGAATATCTGCAATTAGAACGAAAAACCTTGCGGGAAAAAGGCGGTAAATACGAATTTTTTAACCAAAATCGAATGTATATGGCAGGGGGAACTAATCCACATAACACAGCCGTTTATAACGCTGGACTAACCATTGGCAACCAACTTAGGCAAGCCAAAATCAAAAGCAATATTACAATTGCAGACACCAAAGTGATGAGTTTTCTCAGTTATAAAAATTATTTATACCCTGATGTTGTCATTGTTGATGGTAAACCTTACTACGAAGATGACCATAAAGACATAATTATGAACCCGACGCTTATCGTCGAAGTTTTATCGGAATCAACAGAAGGCTTTGATAGAGGCGATAAATTCAAATCTTATCGTCAAATTAAAAGCCTCAAAGAGTATATTTTGATAGATTCAAGAAAAAAAGCTGTTGAACAGTTTTTTAAAGGCGAAAAAGGCGAGTGGCATTTTGGTAGTGAAATTACTGAGGGGTCTATGCAACTTTATGCGTTTCCAATTGAATTATCGGTTGAGGATATTTATTTTGATTTAGAATTTGAAACGGTTTAATCGTTCTGGTTCTTTAAATTTTTTCAATAAACATAGACATCTAAAAATGACTATCCAAGAAGCCTATAACAGTTGGTCTACAATTTATGATACAAATAAAAACAAGACGCGCGACTTAGAAGCTGTTGCATTAAGGCATATTTTAAAAGATAAAACTTTTGAAAATAGCTTAGAAATAGGCTGCGGCACAGGGAAAAACACAGAATGGTTGCTCAAAAATACTAAAAACCATGTTGCTGTTGACTTTTCAGAAGACATGCTCACCAAAGCAAGACAAAAAGCGGAGGACACCCACGTTCAATTTATTCAGGCTGATATTCAAGACAATTGGCAATTTGAAGATGAGACTTTTGACTTAATCACGTGTAGTTTGGTACTTGAACATATTGCCGATTTAAACGGCATTTTCGAGAGCGCACAGCGTGTTATGTCAGAAAAAGGATTGTTTTATATCGGTGAACTTCATCCTTTTAAGCAATATTTAGGTACCAAAGCTAAGTTTGAGACGGACGAAGGTGTGTATGAATTGACTTGTTTTACGCACCATATTTCTGAATTTTACGAAGCCGCATCTCAAAATGGTTTTGAGTGCATCGACATCAATGTTATGGATCAATGACTATTCAAAGGTAAACCTCTTTTCTGAAATTCAGTCCAATTCAAATATTCTTCACCATGACGATGTTCTACCATCGTAATACAACCATCGACAGGGCATACGATTTGGCAGAGATTGCAGCCGACGCATTCGGCATCTTTGACGGTGTACGTGTTATAAGGTTGACCCCTCAGTAAATTAATGGCTTGATGGCTTGCATCTTCGCACGTAATATGGCACAAGCCGCAATGAATACATTTTGATTGATTAATATCGGCGATGATGTGGAAATTTAAGTCCAATTTCTCCCAATCTGTGAGCTTTTTGACAGATAAACCGATGAAATCGTCAATGTTGTTAAAGCCTTTTTCATCCATCCAATGAGACATGCCACTTGTCAAATCCTCAATAATACGGAAACCATATTTCATAACAGCTGTACAAACCTGAACATTGGCTGCGCCTAATAACATAAATTCTACAGCGTCTTGCCATGTCGAAACGCCACCAATGCCCGACAACGGAATGTCTTTAAACCGAGGGTTTTTGCTCAAATTATGCATCATTTTCAAGGCAATCGGCTTCACAGCAGGACCGCAATAGCCACCATAAGCCGATTGACCACCGACATTTGGACGCACATCGAAGGTATCTAAATCCACACCAGTGATACTTTGAATGGTATTTATCAAGGACAAACCATGCGTTCCAGCTTGTACACACGCCGAAGCAGTCGGGACGACGGAATGCACATTGGGTGTCAGTTTTGTAATAACAGGAATTGTGGCATATTCCATGACCCACTCGACGACCATCTTTGCGATTTCAGGGTCTTGTCCAACCGATGCGCCCATGCCGCGTTCGGTCATGCCATGCGGACAACCGAAATTGAGTTCAAGCCCATGTGCACCCGTATCTTCGACTTGTTTTATCAAATCATACCACGATTTTTTATCATTGTCCGCCATCAACGAAACGACCATGGCTCGGTCTGGAAATTCTTTGAGGATTTCTCTAATTTCTTGAAGATTTATACTGAGGGGTCGGTCTGAAATCAATTCGATATTGTTAAAACCCATCACGCGTTTGCCGCCGTAACTGACAGCTGAATAACGTGAAGACGTGTTTTTAACTTGTGATCCGAGTGTTTTCCAAACGACGCCACCCCAACCCGCTTCAAAAGCACGAAGGACATTGATTTTTTTGTCGGTTGGCGGCGCACTGGCGAGCCAAAATGGGTTGGGCGAATGGATGCCAAGGTAGTTGGATTGAAGATTTGCCATATTTATAATTTATTCCTTGATTACGTTCTGAAAATAGGTAAAGTTTCTTCGACAAGGTATGAAACGATTCCAATTTTTCAAACATTAACAAAATTAAACTTTTAAAGATAAATATGGACAAAATGCTAAAATTACTGAGGGGTATGAAAAAGGACGGCGAAGTTCTAAACTTCGCCGTCCGTCGCAATAAAATTAATGAGCTTCCATAGCCGCTTTTGCTGCTTCCAAAGAAGGAACGGCTTCTTTTTTCTTCAGTTTTATAAAAATAATCAAAGGTAAAATAGTGATGAAAAAGAGCGTTATATACATTTTATAATCTTACATTTGCGCGAAAATTGGGCTTAGGCTTTAAAATAGGATTTGAGAGAGAAATTAAATACAATATGGACGTATTACACAGTATTTTTGGTGAAGACTTGAATGCCGCCGCAACGATTGTTTTCACCTTAATAATTATAGAAAGTCTTCTTTCTGTTGACAATGCCGCTGTTTTAGCGACGATGGTCATGGACTTACCAAAGGAACAACGTGCCAAAGCACTCAAGTATGGTATCATCGGTGCGTATGTATTCAGAGGGATTTGTTTACTTTTAGCGTCATGGTTGATTAAAATATGGTGGCTTAAACTTATTGGCGGGCTGTATTTGCTTTATTTGATGATTGACTATTTCGTGACCAAAAAAACACCCCAACTGGAAGACGATATCATTGATAAAAAAAGCAATTTTATTTATAGAAATACGATAGGTCTTTTTGGCAAGTTCTGGTCAACTGTTATTATGATTGAAGCCATGGATTTGGCATTTTCGATGGATAATGTTTTTGCCGTTGTGGCTTTCACAGACAATATTTGGCTTATTTGTATCGGCGTTTTTATCGGTATTTTAGCGATGCGGTTTGTGGCTCAAGGCTTTGTGAAACTCATGGAAAAGTACCCATTTCTTGAAAAAGCGGCTTTTATCGTCATCGGCATATTGGGCATAAAGTTGACATTGTCTGTTTATTCTCATTTTTATCCCGAAGACACGTTCTCAAAAATTATCGAAGGGCATAATGCTGACCTTTATTTGTCATTCGTTACAGTCGGTATTTTTGTCGTTCCCATTCTAACTTCTTGGCTTTTTGGTTATCCCAAAAAGAATATCACCGACGATATTTCTTAGGGAATTAACACCAATTTCAAGCAATTATCCTCTTTTTTATCAAAAATCCGATAAGCCGCTGCGCCGTCTGCCAAAGGAAAACGATGTGAAATGATGGACGCTATGTCGTATTTCTGTACGATTTCTTCACGAATCAGCTTTTCAGCATAAAAACGAGCAGGGCAGCGACCGATTTTGTAGGTCAAATTTTTGTTATAAGCATCAACGGGTGAAAATGAAAAATGAGCCGTTGTATGCACGCCTACCGTCGAAATGATGCCACCAGGACGTACCAAATCGATCGCCAAACGACTGGCGGAGGGATTACCGACAACTTCTAAAACCGCATCAGCACCACGACCATTTGTCACGCTTTTTATCTTTTCAACGACATCTATACTGAGGGGGTTCAAGGGCATCGCGCCAAAAGCTTTGGCTTTTTCCAACCTTTCAGGAATGGTATCAATGGCATAAAGGTGTGTTGCGCCTAAGTTTTTAGCACCTACTACCGCCATCAAACCGACTGGACCGCACCCGATAACAACATAAGTGCCTTTGGGATGAATGTTCGCCATATCTGCACAATAATAACCCGTCGAAAAAATATCGCCCAAAAGTAGCCCTTGTTCGATACTTAAATCCATACTGAGGGGTAGGAGTGTGGTGTCTGCCAAAGGCACGCGCACATATTCTGCTTGTCCGCCATGTAAACCTTTTCCATTTTCGACCCAACCATAAAAACTACCATTTTCGCAACGACAAGTCAAACCGATTTGACAATAAAAACAGATACCACATGAAGTCGTAAATGGGCTAAAAACCCTATCGCCGCGCTTAAAACGCTTGACCTCTTGCCCAATGTCCACGATTTCACCGACAAATTCATGTCCCATCACTGTCCCATTGTCCAGTCCCGTTTCACGACAATGATAGACGTGTAAGTCTGAACCACACAAACCTGCCATTTCGACCCGCACAAGGACATCGGTCGCCGCCAATACTGAGGGGTCTGCAACTTGCTCGTATTTAATGTTTTCTTTACCTTGAAATGTGAGAGCCTTCATAATTAATACCGAATCCCCCAAAACGGAAACGATTCTTCTTTACGTTTTTCCAAAATAAACTTTGTTTCTAAGTCGTGGTATTCTGCGAATTTGACCTTCTTGCTTTTAATTTTTTTAGGCAAATCCATTTCTGTTGTCAGTTTTTTCAACTCAATTTTATCGGCAGACATAACCATCGCACCGTCGTTGATGTCAATTTCGAGAATCATGCCCGGCAAACCTGAAAAACGGTCAGGTCCTGCGCTGAGGGGTATGTCTTGAGCGAACCATGCGACGATTTTTTGATTCCTAAATGTGTCTTCTGTAAAGGCTTTCATGCAAATATGCCCTGCAACCTCTTTCAAATCGTTTTGGATTTTCCAATCAATGGGTCGAATATCGTCTTCAATCAAATAGCTTTTACCCAAAAAATCGATTGCATCAGTCATGGTATTGTTCGCAAAATCCCGTTTCATAAAGAAAAGTTCTGTACGACCTGCCCAACGGTCATCGTCATTCGGGTCAGCTTTTTCCTTTGAATTTTCAAATTTGCTTGCTGTTGCCGTAAAATACAGATTATTATAGAGTTTCCACTCCGAATTATTACCCCACATATAAGCAGTGCGTTCTTTTTGTTGCTTACTGATATAGGGTACGGCTGCCAATTTTTTAGTCCAATTATGCGTGACGAGGTAGCGTGCTACGCCTTCAAATGACTCTTGCGCTCCTGCTGCTATAGGTAAAAGTATAATTAAAATGAACAATATTTTTTTCATAAATGATTGATTTTTAAGTGTTTTTGATGAAAATACTGAGGGGGGTAGTTTTGAATCCTAATTCAAAGGACTTTATCAGAAGTGCCCGCCTTTCTGCAATTTATCCTCATAACCGCGCATATTATACGTCAAACTGAGCATAAAATACCGCGCTAAGGTTTGCGCTGTATTGGTAATGACATAATTTTGGGTACCCGATTGCGTAATACTAACTTGTTTATTGAGCAAATCAAAAGCGGCGAGGCGTGCTTCTAACTTATTGTCTTTCAACAACAAACGGCGTACAGAGAGATTCCAAATCGGCACTTTTTGGTCAAAGCCAAAACGCTCATTTTTAAAAGCGGCATAATTGAAGTTCGATTCAAGGTAAAATTTCTTTGCAAAATTCCACTTCACACTCGCATCAATTGATTGATTCCGAATCTTTTGATTTTGTTCTTTTTGAATGGAATATTCAATATTGTTAAAACGGATATTGCCACGCAAACCCAAAATCAACTTTTGGTTCGGTGTCAGATTAATCCCTAAACCCATATTTCCGCCATTATTTGACGTTTCATTTAAGACATTATTGATTTTTGAAGGCGTTTTGCTGAAATTAATACCACCATTCGCATTTAACGTCAATTTCGTTTTTATAATTGGATAGTTCATCCACAGCCCTGAACGAATGGTTTGACCGCCTGACAAATTCTCTGGTTTAGTTGTCGTCCGAATACCTATTTTATCAATATTTTCGATGGTTTGGTTATAAACAATTTGGTCATCAAATTTGCTATAATCCACATTCAAATTGATATTAGAAAAATTAGAAGGATTCCAATAATTGAAATTCATACCCGTATTATGACTGCGTTCTGGTCGTAAATCAGGGTTCCCCTCAGTCCGAAATGCTGGATTATTGACATTTGGGATGGGTTGTAAATCATTCAATTGTGGCTCAAGGATACTGTATCCATAATTAAAATTGATGTATTTGTTCTTCGGCAACTCAATATTGGCAGTAACATTTGGTGTCCAGTTGAAATAATCTCGTTTTATCGGTGCCGTCAACAAAGGCAAATTCTCGTCTATCGAATATTTACCGTTCAAATTCAATTGTTGTGCCGCCAAACCTGCTGTGATATTAATGCCTTCGTAGGCATAACGGATACTTGAACCGAGGCGATTGAATTGAACATTATTGTCATAAAAAACACTCAAATTATCAACCCGTTCATTGTTCTTTTCAGGGTTTTGAACTTGTCGGTTAACTTGATTATTGCTGTTGCTGAAATTATAAAAACTTTCCCAGAAGAACTTTTTTGACAACGGTTCAGTGTATAAAACGCTGGATTTCAATTGTTTTGTTGTGTTAGCACTCGTATTGAGTTGCCGTACTTGTTCGGTAAAAGTCGTGGCTTGAAAAAATTTATTGATTGAAAAAAGATTCTCCGTACCGTCTGAATTACTGTCATTATACCCACCACTAACAGCCAATGAACGACCTTTCTTTTTGAATTTATGACGGAAAATAGCGGCACTTGTCAAACGCAAAGAATTGAGGTCTTTCCCATTATTGAGGTATAAAGAATTGGTATTGATATTATTGCCTTTTGTAAAAAGCTGATTTTGAAGCGTTGTGCCATTGTTTTGACTGAAACGCAAATTGCCTTTGACAATCATGGTATTAGTCGAATCAAATTCATGTTCATAACGAGTGGCAACGCTGTGGTTGCTTCTAAAATCAGATTTTCCAGTCGTATCTGTACTGAAAAAACTGCTGTCTTTGAGGAAAGTTTGACGCTTAGAAAATTGGTCGAGATTGAGTTGTGTTTGGTTATAAAAATAGCTTGAACTCAATTTCGTTTTTTTGTTGTCATAATTATAATTGACACCACTGCCCGCATTTTTAGTGAAACCACGACCATCATAATTATTGAAAGGAATCTCACTGTCGTCTGATGAAAAATAGCGGTAATTGCCACCACTATTGAAGCCAAAGTCACCATTATCGTTGTTATTGAAAGAGTTTTGCCCTTTAAATTCGCCATAATCCTCCCAATTTACGCCTGTTTGATTGATATTATTGGCAAAACCCAACACTGAAAACTGCTCTTTTTTGTTAAAACGGTTGTAGTTGCCCCTCGCCGCCCATCTGTCTGATGTACCTGCTGCGGCAGATAATTTGCCAAAAGCCCCTTTTTTGTATTCTTCTTTGAGTTCCAAATTCATGGCTTTGTCCTTTTTACCATCGTCAATACCCGTCAATTTGGCTTGTTCCGATTTTTCGGTAAACACTTGAACTTTAGAAATGATGTTGGCATCAAGGTTCTTTGTGGCAGATTTTGGGTCATCGCCAAAGAAGGTTTTGCCATCGACATACAGCTTTTTCACGTCTTTTCCTTGTGCTTTGATATTGCCATCGGCGTCAACGTCAATGCCAGGTAAACGGCGCAACAAATCCTCGACTGTTGAGCCTGGCGGCACTTTAAAAGACGAGGCATTGTACTCAATCGTATCACCTCGAATACTGAGGGGGGCTTTGGCGGTTTTAATCACCACTTCGAGCAATTCTTGCGTTATGGGCTTAATTTTTATTTTCCCCAAATCAATGAGTTCTGATACCGAGGGGTCTAAATGTTGTTGATAGGGTAGGTATCCAACATACGAAATTTTGAGCAAATAAGGCGTATTTTTAATGTTTTTGAAAAAAAAAGCTGCTTTATCATCACTTCTCGTAAAATTGATGAGGGCAGAATCTTTAGGATTCAAGAGCATAATCGTTGCAAACGGCAAGTCTTCGCCGAGGGTATCTGCTACGACACCTTGAATCGTTACTCTTGAAGGATTTTGTGAAAAAACAACGTGTGTAAAAAGGAGAAGAACAAGAAGTGATTTAAGTTGCTTCATTTTGAACTGCGTTAAAGTGGTTAAGTGAATAATATGAAGGAGGTACATTCCTTCTTTTTGGTTTTCATACAAAAAATATAATGACATCTAAAAAAGTAAAATGTTGTAAGGTATGGCATTTAAGCGTAAAAATACTGAGGGGGGTACTTAATACCGCATGGGTTTTATGGAATCTTGAAGATTTCGCAAAACGGCATAATTCCGTATGTGGGACTACCTGTAAGATGTATAAATGCACAAATTTGGTGTTTCTTATTAAGGCAAAACACAATGTTTGCCATATTGTCAGTTGTTTTACGAAATATTTGACATTTATTTATTATTTTTTAAAATTATGGTTTAATTTTTTAAAATGGTTTAGAGTTAAAAAACGAAGTTTAATATTAAAGCCTTCCCGAGTTGTCGAGAAGGCTTTTTTGTGTGTAATGTGGGTCATTGCGATATTTATTAATTTCTGTATCAATTTCCTGTGAAACCAAAGCCGAGTGTGAAGCAAAATGTGCTACGATTTAAGCATTAACAAACATAAGCCTCATTATGCCAAAAAATGCACCACACTGGGAGGAGTATTTGACGATGTATGTGACCATGATAAAAGCTTTGCAGCCCCTTCAACGTGCTGATGGTTTTTGGAATGTAAGTTTGACAGATGAAACAGATTTTGGCGGAAAAGAATTGTCAGGAACGGCTCTTTTTGTCTATGGCATGGCGTGGGGCATCAATAATGGTGTGTTAGAAAAACAAAAATATGCCCCCTCAGTATCGAAGGCATGGCATGCTATGCTGAAAGATTGTGTGCATCCAGACGGTCTGTTGGGTTTTGTGCAAAGTACAGGCAAAGAACCGAGCGACGGGCAGCCTGTAACGTATGCTAAAATACCTGATTTTGAAGACTTTGGTTTGGGCTGTTTCTTGTTGGCAGGTAGCGAAGTGTATAAAATAAATTATATTGTAGAATGCCTCACATGCAAAACAGATTTCATAATCACCTCTTCGTTTGGAATCGCAAATCGTTTTTTATCCAAATGTTTAAACAAAGCTGTTGCAGCTTGTTTGCCAATCTCAAAAGCAGGTTGCGTAATGGTGGTCATCGAAGGATGGAGTAAGTCGGCGGTTGACAAATTGGAAAAAGTAATCACTTTTAATTTTTTAGGGATATTGATGTTCAATTCTTTGCACACTTCATAGGTGTGAAGGGCTAATTTTTCGACGGTTGCAAAAACGCTGCAAGGCTTGCGCGGTGATGTTAAAAGCGTTCGGATTCTGCTGATACTGAGGGGGTCATCATTTGTACATTCAATAATCCAATCGGGGTTTATAGGTATATCATATATCGCTAAAGCTTGTAAATAGCCTTGTTTTCTTTTGATTTCATTAGATAAATGGTCTGTTAAGGACAAACAAGCGATGCGGCGGCAACCATTTTTTATCAAGTGTTCGGTGGCGATAAAGCTGCTTTCAAAATCGTCCGTAATAATTTTAGTTGTTTCAATAACAGGGCAAATTCGGTCAAAAAAGACCATAGGCATACCGTTTTGGTGCAACTCTAAAAGGTGCGTATAGTCCTGTGTACTTAGTGATAGCGACATTAAAATGCCATCAATGCGCCCATTTTGAAAATATTTGACAATGCTCAATTCACGCTCGTAGTCGTCATGGGTCAAATAAATCAAAACATGATAATTTCTATCTCTGGCTATGGATTCAATGCCATTTATGACTAATGTAAAGAAATTATTGGCGATTTCAGGTACAACAACCGCTATGGTTTGGCTCGATTGACGACGCAGACTACTGGCATAGGGGTTGGGTGTATAATTCAATTTTTCTGCTAAGGCGCGTACTCTTATTTTTGTTTTTTCACTGATTTCCCAATCGTCTCTTAATGCCCGAGAGATGGTAGAAACGGACAAATTCAACTCTTTTGAGAGGTATTTTAAGTCAATTTTAGACATTTTAATGTTTTTGCAAAAATAGTAGATTTCCTTGTTTTCTCTTAAATTATCGAAATCGTTTGCGGTAATTTATATAAGGCAACCTTATGAAAAGATATTTGGAAAGATGTAGCTTTGTCCAAATAAAAAAAAGTAAAATAATGATTAAGCAATATTTTAAGCACGTATCACATTTTAATACAAATTCAAAAGCCTTATGCTGTATATCATTTGCATTATTGGCTTCTTGTTCTGCAAATCAGATGTGCCAGGTTTTATGAAGCCGAAAGGATATGCGTTGTTTATAAATTGTTTTTATGACAATTAAAAATAGTTGTAAACAGAATAATATCAGTAACAATAAGTAATTTTCGGCTTTATTATTCTTCAAATGACTATGATTTCATAATTTCGTTTTAAAAGGAAATTTTTTACACATTAATGTATATAAAACTAAACAACTCTCAGGTATGAAAAAATGCTTACTCACGATTAGCTCCGTGCTGTTCTTTTGCGCGATGCTCACGGCGCAAAACATCAAAGGTAAAGTCTCATCTGATAAAGGTGAACCTTTGGTTGGTGCCAGTGTCGTTGTGAAAGGAACGACAGAAGGTGCGATAACAGATTTAGATGGCAACTATACGTTGAC
>JAYTUQ010000157.1:0-7215 GCA_043744455.1 Saprospiraceae bacterium
TCTGTTTCTGTTCCGATTATATAAACATTATTATTCATCCAATAAAGATACGGGGTTTATCCTTGCAAACACTCGTTTATTTTATAATAACTACTTAAACGCCAACTGAAGCCTTCGTTTCCGTTACTTTATTTTTATAAGAATTAAAAAAACTCGCCCAACGCATTTGCAATACACCTTTTATGGCTTCACTAAAAATACTCATATTCATTTTTGAAATGCCTTCTACGCGGTCAACAAATTTTATAGGTACTTCTCTGATTTTAAAACCTAAAGTATGTGCTGCAAATTTCATTTCAATTTGAAAAGCATAACCTATAAATCTAATTTTATTCAAATCAATCGCCTCTAAAACATTTCGCGAGTAACAAACAAAGCCAGCAGTGGGGTCAGCAACAGGCAACCAAGTGACAATACGGACATACCAAGAAGCACCATAGCTCAATAAAATCCTATCCCAAGTCCAATTTTTGACATCACCGCCCTTCACATAACGACTGCCAACACTCAAATTACCGCCCCCCTCAGTACAGGCACGCACGAGACGAGGCAAATCATGGGGCTTGTGGCTAAAGTCTGCATCCATTTCTAAAATATAATCATAACCCTTATCAAGACCCCAACGGAAACCTGCGATATAAGCCGTACCCAGTCCTAATTTACCTTTTCGATTCATAATATGTAAAGAATCAGGATAGTACACTTGATGATTTTTAACTAATTGTGCAGTACCATCGGGCGAGCCATCGTCCACAACTAAGATGTGAAACGGCATGTCGAGGCTAAAAACGGCATCAATGATTTTGACGATATTTTCTTTCTCATTGTAAGTGGGTATGATGACAAGATTTCGTGGCACTTTCAAAAAAGATTCAAAGTTTAAAATATCATTCATATATTCATAGGTTGGATCGGCAAAGATATAATGATTATCCAATGTAAGGTTTCTCAAAGTTAGCTTGTTTAAAACGTAATGAATTTCAATTTTTAATGTATTAAGTTTTCTTTAACAACTTATTTAAATATCAAATATCTTACCAATATTAAATATTTGATTTATGAGTACAAAACTGGATGTTTTATGATAACGAGAAAGTCTTTATACTAATACGTCAAAAATCTTAAAATCACAGTTAATAATAGTATTTTTGCGCCACAAAACTCTTCGTTTATCTCAATATTTTTCAATTAAATGGTAAAAAGGCGAAAAACAAATTATTTTTATAGCATCATCAGCGTCGCATTGGTTCTGTTTCTATTGGGCTTTTTTGGTACTACTTTGTTGTTTGTGAAACAACAAGCCGATACCCAACAAGAAAAACTAAGCATGATGGTCGAGCTAAAAGAAGAAGCCGACTCTGCCGCATTGAGTGAATTAAAAACATGGTTGCCAACGGCAAATTTTACCCGCGAAGCCCGTTTTGTTTCAAAAATAGAAGCTGCCCAGACGATGCGCCAAAGTTTGGGAGATGAATATATCAACTCTGATATGCCCCTCCCCTTTTACGACGCTTATTCTATTAATGTCAAAGCAAGCTGCATGTCAACAGATAGTATCGCCGCTATTTCAAACCGTTTGAAAGAAAATATAGCTGTTTCTGATGTGTATATGGACGAAGGGTTGATAGGTGAAGTATCGAAAACAGTGCAGAAAATTGCGCTTATTGCCTTCATTATCACCGCATTATTTATCATTGTTGTTATTACTTTAATTCATAACACAATAAGACTCAATCTATACAGCGACCGTTTTATCATCAAAAATATGGAACTCGTAGGCGCATCATGGGGATTTATCAGCCGCCCATATATTCGCAAAGGTATGTGGAATGGCTTTATAAGTGCATTGATTGCTATCGCTCTTATGGCTACAATTTGGTATTTTATCCAAAAAGAAGCGCCTGAACTCAACCTTTTACTTAAAAATAACGTATTTTGGCTATATATTATAGGTTTGATATTGCTTGGCGTTCTTATCAGTTGGGTCAGCACATTGTATGTTGTCAACAAATATTTAAAAATGCGGCTTGATAAATTGTATTAATTTTTTACCTTTTAACCCTAATTAACACCCCACTCAGTATGAATTGATTTTCTTTGCACCAAATTTAAAAATCTGATAATTAGCTATTTAAAAATATATTTTTTCAATCATTAAATTATTAAAAAAATGGCAAAACCTAATAAGCCACAACAAAAACCACAGCCCATACAGATTCAGCCTAAAGCACCTACGGCACGTCCACAAGCGACTGCCACGAGAATAAAAGCTTCAACCCCCTCAGTATTTGGGCAACGCAATGATAAATTGGTGTTCGGACGTGAAACATATAAATGGATGCTGATTGGTGTAGCTATCATGGCAGTCGGATTTATTTGCATGTCTGGTGGCGCAATGCCCGACCCAAATGTGTGGGACGAAAGCATCATTTACAGTACGACAAGGACTGTTATTGCGCCTTTTTTGATTCTTTTGGGCTTATGCGTACAGATTTATGCTATTTTCAAAAAAAATGTTGTTGCTGAATAAAACTTCCAAAAAGCATATCACCAGACCTATAAGGCTCAACAAATCCTTATAGGTCTATTTTTATTTTAAAAAATCAACTTTAAAAAATAATGACATATATACAAGCCATCATCATTGCCATTGTGGAAGGCTTAACGGAGTTCCTACCTATCAGTTCCACAGGTCACATGGTCATCACATCGTCGCTTATGGGCATTTCAGGCAGCGATTTTACAAAAATGTTCGAGGTTGTTATCCAATTCGGTGCTATTTTGTCTGTTGTCGTGCTCTATTGGCGGCGTTTTTTACAGAGTTTTGATTTTTATCTCAAACTCGCTGTCGGTTTTTTACCCGCTGCGGTGTTTGGTGTTTTGTTCTACAAACACGTCAAAGCATTGCTTGAAAGTCCTACTTTTATTGCCGTTATGTTAGTCGTAGGCGGTATCGTATTGCTGTTTATTGACAATTGGTTTATCGGAAATGAAGACAACCTAACTGAACAAAACCAAGAAATCACCTACAAAAAAGCACTCACCATTGGTGGTTTTCAAGTGCTTGCTATGATTTTCCCTGGATTGAGCCGTTCTGCTGCAACAATTGTGGGCGGTTTGACTCAAAAATTGACACGACAACGAGCAGCCGAATTTTCATTTTTTCTCGCTGTACCCACTATGGCTGCCGCTACACTCAAAGATGGTTATGAATTTTGGAAAGGCGTAAAAATTGGTGAAATTGCTCCCCTCAGTAGTACAGACTGGGGCGTTTTGGCAGTCGGAAATATCGTTGCTTTCATAGTCGCTTTGATTGCTATCCGCACATTTATAGGCTTTTTGACCAAAAACGGCTTCAAAGTCTTCGGTTATTACCGCATCGTCGTCGGTTTATTGATACTTATTTTGCAAGCATTAGGTGTTGAGCTATTTTTAAATTAGTCGTTTAGTCAATGGTCATCTCTCAAGCAATGACTTCCAGAAATGACCATTGACTAAATTACTTTTTGACTATCTTTTTTTCATATCACCCCATTTACGTGCGAGCGATAGACCATAGAAAAAATAATAATCATTATTCCCAGGCGTACCCGCTATGCTCACGCCGTCAAGATAATCGGTAGAAGTAATGTAGTATGAACCTTGGAGCGCCAAAGACCATTGCGGAGACATATCAAAATGAACACCAATACCTAATGGGATGGTAACCATTGCTTTAGGTATGTCAGCCGTTTTATCGGGTGCATTTTGCGCGAAGCCTTGTACTTTGGGGTTAAAAAAAATGAAACCTACGCCGCCTGAAACAAAAACATTGGTTCGAGGTATAAAATCAAAATCCAAGTTATAACCTTTCTTTGCAAAAGGGGCATAATCAACAGCCGCTCCCACATATGTTATAGGTGTTGTAAATTTTAAACCCCGTTGTTGACGGTCTGGATAATTGGCATCATTACCCGAAATTTGCCCCATTTGTATTTGCCCTTTGACAGCAACTTTTGGATTATCAAAACGTTTGGCGATAAAAATACCGTAGGCAATATTGATTTCTTTGGTATCAACATAACCTTTAACCAAATCGCCTTGATAATTCATGCAACCAAGCGTTAATCCTGCCGACATTTGGGCATAGTTGAGTTGCTTAAAAACAAACGGAAGGCTAACTATAAGTAAGAATTTTTTCATATCGTTGAATCAGTTTAAAATGGTAAAATTAATATTTTGCTATGATATGATGCTTATGTGAACAAAGTTTGTCGTTTTTTTCAGAAAACATTATATTATCCTGCTATTTAATTGTTTTTAGAAAATAAATAGAGATTCAAATATCTCACCATAATTTAAGTTTATGAGCGATCCTCTTATTCAAGTCACGCAAAGATCTGCATTATCGTCAATAATCACTAATTCTGCTATTGAAGGCGGTGTTTTTCTTATAGATAAACCCTTTGGATGGACTTCATTTGCGGTTGTCAATAAACTTCGGCATCGTTTGACACGTCTTTATAAAAATAAAAAATACAAAGTCGGTCATGCGGGTACACTCGACCCTTTGGCAACGGGTTTGCTTATCGTGTGTTTTGGCAAAATGACGAAACAAATTGATTCATTTATGGGTTTGCCAAAGGCTTATACTGGCATTATTAAATTGGGTGAAACAACGCCGAGCTATGATGCAGAAACCGAAGTCAATGAGCGTTTCCCAATCGAACACATCACCCCCTCAGTATTGGAGGCTGCGCGACAACAATTTTTAGGTGATATTGACCAACTACCACCCATTTTTTCAGCTATTAAAAAAGACGGCAAAAGGTTGTATGAATCTGCTCGATTAGGTGAATCGGTTGACATACAACCCCGTCGCATTGCGATACATCAATTTGATATTCAAAGAATTACAGAATCTGAAATTGGTTTTTATGTGCGTTGCTCAAAAGGCACCTACATTCGCTCTTTGGCTTTCGATTTTGGTAAAGCCTGTGGCAGCGGTGGTTATTTGACTAAATTATGTCGTACAGAAATTGGAGAATATCACAATGAAACCGCTTGGCAATTAGAGGATTTGATAACAGAGTTAGAAAAAATCAATCAGAAATAACCCCCCTCAGTCATGCTTTCAGTCATGCTTCCAGCTTGATGAAGCCGTAGGCATCACTTGATGGAGCGTTCGCACCATATTTTTAGGTTTGAACAAACATTTTATCAACAATGAAACAAATACGTGTAAAAATACAACTCCTTCTATTGCGCGCCTATCTCAATACTGTCGCTCTCTTTTCTGAACTCAAAGCTGGACAACTGACCGCAGAGATTATATTCAAACCTCGAAAAGGCAGATTAACAAACGAAAATCGTCAAACATTGAGCGCGGCAACTTGGGAAATGCTTGAGCTAAACGATGTGAAAATCCAAACATATCGTTGGGCAGGTGGGAAAGAAACTGTTTTATTAGCACATGGTTGGGAAAGTAACGCCGCTCGGTGGACGGGTTTAGTCAATAAATTGCGTAAAAAGGGCTTCTCAGTCGTCGCACTCGACGCACCTGCACATGGCGAGTCGACTAGTCCATATTTTAACGCTTTACTCTATGCTGAAATGATTGAAGTGGCAGCGAAACGTTTTTCTCCGACGGCAATGGTCGGTCATTCTGCTGGTTCGTTTGCGGTGGCGTATTGTGCTATTCATTTTTTGCCCCCCTCAGTAAAAAGGCTTGTTTTGTTGGCGACACCGTCAGAATTGAATCAAATTTTTGATAAATTCCTTGATTATGTTAAAGTATCTAAGAAAGTACGCCGTGGCTTTTACAACAAATTGGAACAGCGGTTTGGCTATCCTATCGAATATTTTTCTATAAAAGAACTGATTAAACCATTGACAATCAAAGGTTTAATTATCCATGACAAAACAGATGACATTTGTGCTTTTTCTGATAGTGAATACATTCATGCAAACTGGAAAGACTCTGAAATGATAGCGACTGAGGAGTATGGTCACCGTTTGAGTAACGAGAAAGTTATGACTATGGTGGCTGATTATTTAACAAAAGAATTATCCTAAATAGCTACATTTGTCGCTTAAATAGAGATAAAATGACAGAAAAGCGTCCCGTTGGCATCATTGGCGCAGGTAGTTTTGGTATTGCCATCGCCAAATTATTGGAACACAATACGGAAGTGTTGATATACACCCGTAAACCTGAAACGATGAAAGCCATCAATGAAGAACGCTTTTACTATGGTCAAACATTGAGCCCTGCCATACGCGCTACCATTACACCCCAAGATATTGCAGAGCAATGTCGTTTGATTTTCCCGATTGTTCCTTCTTCAGGATTCCGAACAACGATGCAGCTTTTTTCACCCTATTTGAAGCCATATCATGTACTTATACATGGTACAAAAGGCTTAGATTTAGTTGGATTGGATGAAAGTGCCCTCAAACGACACACACATGTTACCCGCGCCAATATCCGAACGATGAGCGAAGTCATCATTGAAGAAACCTCTGTAATACGCATTGGCTGTCTTTCGGGACCCAATTTGGCAAACGAAATCCTTGAAGGTCAACCGACTGCGACATTGGTTGCGAGCCGTTTTGACGAAGTGATTGAGCTGGGTAAAGCCGCTTTGAACTCCAAACAGTTTCATGTTTTTGGTAGCTACGAGATTTTGGGGGCTGAACTGGCGGGTGCTTTCAAGAACATCATTGCTATTGGTGCAGGTATGTTAGGTGGCAAAGGTATGGGACGCAACATTCAAGCGATGCTCTTAACACGCGGTTTGACGGAAATGATTGCCTTCGGCAAACAACTTGGCGCGTCTAATCAAGCCTTTCTCGGCACGGCGGGTATCGGAGATTTAATCGCTACGGCATCATCTACCAATAGTCGAAACTATACATTTGGTATGCGTCTGGCACAAGGCGAAAGCCGCGAAGATATTCTCAATACGATGTCGGAAGTTGCAGAAGGTGTACGCACACTGCGTTTGGCGCATTTGCTCACACGAACATACCGCTTGCACGTCCCTATTTCAGACATGCTCTATCGTGTTGTTTTTGAAAACTTTGATATTGATAAAGCGATTGAATATTTGATGGAGTACCCGTATGATGTGGATGTGGATTTCGTTTGATTCTTGTAACTGGTTAGCTTAGACCACTGATTGGGCTGATACGACAGATTTTCTCTGATTTTTAATTCGCATAAAGAAAAAAATC
>JAYTUQ010000158.1:0-1886 GCA_043744455.1 Saprospiraceae bacterium
TTAGACCAGATGAGCTTTCAACCGAAGAACTTGAAAATTACAAAACGAGAATTAATTAACCACTCTGACACAGGGCAGCAGGCAACAAAAGTATTGCTGAGTGGGGCTTGACCTTGTAATCTTCGGCAGCAGCAACGTGGCATCTTTTGTTCGGGCTGGACGTTAGTAATTTAGCTTTTTGTTGTTATCTTCATCTGCAGTTTTTCAATCAGCATTTGTTCCGGGCTGGACATTCAATGAATCCCCCACCTGCAGCAATACTCGAACGTTGTGCGCCATTTTATGAAATGACAAACCCTGAAATAGGTTGACTAAAAATTAAACATCTTTAGCAATCTATGGCAACAACTAAAAAATCAACCTGTCCAAAAAACGAGCACCAAAAGGTCAGTTTTGACCTCAAGCTTTCCATCATTGACAAAATTCATAATGGACAGATATCCATTAACCATGCAGCTGAGGTCTATAAAATTTCCCGTAGCTCAATTAACTATTGGATCAAAAAATTAAGTTCCTTTGAACAAAATAAAAAAGGGTTGAGTAAAAACGACGAATTAAAAAAACTAAAAGAACGTATTGAAGAATTGGAGTTTATCAAAGATCTTCAGCAAGACATTATTGCCGATTTGGAAACAAGTACAGGTATTGAGTTCGCAAAAAAGTTTATGCCCGACACATTAGCAAAAGAGATAGAGAAAAAGAAAAGAAGCCTTACAAAATAAAATGGCTCTATCATTGTTTCGGGGTATCTAAACAGGCGTATTACAAACGCATTAAAACAAATAAAATCAGGGAATTGAACACTCAAGTAATTAAAAAACTAATCGAACCGATCAGAAAAAAAATGCAGCGGTATGGAACAGAAAAATTACATCTGGATATACAGGGGGACCTTACAAAAAATAATATAAAAATGGGCAGGGATGCTTTTCTAAAGTTTGCAAGACATCATCATTTATTGGTAAAGAAAACCAAACGATGCTTTATTACCACTGATTCCAAGCATTTTTATTATAAATCTCCCAACCGCATCAAAGACCTCATTCCCAGCCATTCTGAGCAGGTTTTCGTTGCAGATATCACCTACATCAAACTCCAGGACAAGCATGCTTACCTGGCCTTGGTTACCGACTTGTATTCGAAAAAAATTATGGGGTATAAACTTGAGGAGAACATGAGAGTAGGCATAGTAAAAGATGCACTCCAAATGGCCGTAAATAATCGTATGTTTACACATGAAAATATCATACATCACAGCGACCGCGGAATTCAATACTGCTGTCCCGATTACTCGGAGTTTGCCACCACAAGAGGTATGATCCTAAGCACAACAGAAAAATATGACCCGTATGAAAATGCTGTTGCAGAACGTATAAATGGAATCTTGAAATATGAATTTGGATTAATTAAAACTATCCCTTCATTAGAAATTGCCAACAAAATGCTCAAAGAATCAGTTGACGTTTATAATAATGAAAGGAGGCATTGTTCCTTAGAAATGAATACACCTAACTTTGCTCATACCAATCAAACACATCCTTACAAGTTCTATAAAAAGAAGCTATCTTAAAAGGTAGGAATGTTGATAAGTTTTTAAAAATCCCTTACAAGATTTTTTAAACACTTATCAATGTTCCGGCAAATAAGCAAGTACTTCAACTTATTTATTAACCAAAAAAATGGTCAACCTATTTCAGGGTAAGACACAAACTCGGGCAACGCTATCTTTAATACAAAAATTGCTGTAAATTTGAGTTGTTTAATTAAACGAAATGAAGCAACGAATTTATATAGATACATCTGTAGTTGGCGGCTACTTTGACGAAGAATTTAAAGATGCGACACAATTATTATTTGAGCGGCTTGAGAAGAATGAGATTATTTTT
>JAYTUQ010000159.1:0-7202 GCA_043744455.1 Saprospiraceae bacterium
ACGATACAAGTCAATATAGGTTTGAGAAACAGCAATATCATCGGCGTGGTCAAAACGATTGTGCGTTTTCCAACGATTGCGTTCGCCAATAGCCATGAGCGAGTCCAAAATGGCTTGTGATTTTGTGGTTTCATATGCCGCCATAACGCCTGTGTA
Source organism: Saprospiraceae bacterium (assembly GCA_043744455.1). Taxonomy (GTDB): domain Bacteria; phylum Bacteroidota; class Bacteroidia; order Chitinophagales; family Saprospiraceae; genus JAAFJT01. Next base: position 157 of record JAYTUQ010000159.1, read on the forward strand.
GAATGCACCGTTTGTCCAATCTGTGGGCGCATGCAAGGGATGTTTCAATTGCCAATTTGTCACTTTAATCATGGTGTTTTTGATGTAATTTTTATCAAAAACATCATAAATAGGGTTCAAATAAGCTTTTGCCTCTTTCACATATTTACGCATGTACCGGCTGTCCGTACCTTTGCCGCTGCCATTTTTGACGGTTGAATCACCTATAATATATAAGGTGGGTTTGTCGGTTGTGAAACGAAAAGCCGTTAAAAGGCTGATAAAGAGCAAAAGCCCTAAGAAAATGCTGTATTTTTTCATTTTGTTATGATTTTTGACGGAAAAATACTATTTTTTAGAAAGTTTTGAACCATTAAGTGTGCTATATTTAGTAATCGAGTGTTTAGAATCGGTTTCAGCATTGAAAATCAATTGCTTCTGTAATATCTAAACACCAAAAACAATACACTAAATACTTAAATACCTCTCTCATGGCGTGCCTTTGACACCAACATGCTCGTTTTTTAGTAAAATCTATACGTTTTTTTAGATTAAGTCGTAATTTGCCGACGATGTGAATGGCATTTTAGGCTACATCAATTGACAACTTTCACCAACCATTTTTCACCTTATAGCATGACGCATAACTCTTTTTTTTCTCATCTCGAATGTACTGAATGTCAACGTTTGTTTAACAAACAAGACATTCAAACATATTGCCCCGATTGTTTGGCTCCTTTAAAGGCTGTTTACGACCTGTCAAGGACGTTTGATAAGGCTGTCCTCGCCCACCGCCCTATTACTATGTGGCGATACCACGAATTACTGCCCATTGAAAATGCCGCAAACATTGTTTCGTTGGGCGAAGGCTTTACACCTTTATTACATATAGATAACTTGGGCAAACAATTAGGCCTGCCGAACCTCTATATCAAAGACGAATCGGGTAATCCGACTGCCTCTTTCAAAGCACGCGGTCTATCTATGGCTGTTTCAAAAGCCAAAGAGTATGGTATTACAAAGGTTGCCTTACCAACGGCAGGCAATGCAGGCAGTGCCATGAGTGCATACGCCGCTAAAGCCAATATGGAAGCGCATGTTTTTATGCCCAAAGCGACCCCCTCAGTATTTAAGTTAGATTGTACGTTTTTTGGCGCAACGGTTACTTTGGTTGATGGCTCTATCAGAGATGCTGGCAAGGCAATGGCGCAGCAAAACACAGATAAAAAATGGTTCGATGTCTCCACTTTGAAAGAACCTTACCGCGTCGAAGGCAAAAAAACAATGGGATTTGAGATTGCCGAACAATGCAACTGGCAATTGCCCGATGTCATTATCTATCCCGCCGGTGGCGGCACAGGCTTGATTGGCATTTGGAAAGCTTTTGCTGAAATGAAAGCATTGGGCTGGATTACGCATATTCCCACCCGTATGGTGTGTGTACAAGTCACAGGCTGTTCGCCCATTGTTGATGCTTTTGAACAAGGTTTGACTTTTGGTTTGTCCGTCGAAAATCCCGACGAAACCATCGCAAATGGTCTGCGTGTCCCTGCCCCTTTTGGCGATAAGTGGATGTTGCGTGTATTGAAAGAAAGCAACGGCACGGCTATCCGTATCAACGATGCCGAAATGCTTGAAGGTATCCACGAAGTCGCGCGTACTGAGGGGGTGTTTCTTGCGCCCGAGGGCGCAGCCACTTGGATTGCATTGAAAAAACTACTTGCTGATGGCTGGATAAAACACGCTGAATCTGTGGTGCTGATTAATACTGGTTCGGCTTATAAGTATATCGAGAATTTAGATTGAAGCCGTTATGGTTCTAAAAAAAAGTCGTCGAATGTTTAAAATTTCCTAAAATCTAACCTAATTAATATCGAAAATCATTTTGTCTTTTAAAACCGTCTAATAAGTATCCGATATTTTTAAAATATCGGATACTTGGCTATAATAAAACAGCATCAATACTCAAAAGTATAATCACCCGACCCAATATCGAACTTCACTAACAGCCCTTCCGTTCTCATTTGCTGCATCGTTGATTTATCCTTCGCAGATTTACCCCCCTCAGTAATATTGTTCATTTGAACGTTTTTCAAAGCAATGGTGGCAGTCGTATTAGCTGGAATACGGACGTGTAAGGTCGTTTTACCATTCTTGCGTTCCCAACCCGATTCAATTTTACCGTATTCACTATCATAATAAGCTTTGGCGTAATCCAATTTGTCCGTTGGTTGTGGCTGAATCAAGATGTGCTTATATCCTGCTTTTCCAATTTCAATGCCCGCAGTGACCCGATACAACCAATCACCAATCGCACCATAGGCATAATGGTTGAACGAATTCATGCCATCAGATTGGAAAGTGCTATCCACTTTCATACCATCCCAACGTTCCCAAATCGTCGTCGCACCATGTTTCACAGGGTACAACCAAGACGGATAAGTTGTTTGGAACAATAAATCATAAGCCACATCTGTACGACCATTATCTGACAACACATGACATAAATAAGGCGTACCTAAAAAGCCCGTTGACAAATGGTTGTTACGACTTTTAATATCATCTACTAAATATTGCGTGGCTTTTGTACGTAAATTGGTCGGCATTAAGTCGAACATTAAAGCCAAAACATACGACGTTTGCGAGTCGGAAGCAGTGCGCCCTGTCTTTGTTATAAACTCCTCTGTAAAGACTTTTTTGATTTTTTCGTACAAGGCATTGTAGAATGTGGCTTCTTCAGTTTTACCCAAAACTGCTGCCGTTTGTGCTAAAATTTTGCACGAATACGCAAAAAATGCTGTCGAGATGTACTCCCTGCTCGTATGCCCGTCAGGTTCACTCGCTTTGTCGGGCGAAGGCAAGTAGAACAACCAATCACCGAAGATACTGCCGCCTTTCCATATGAGACTCGCGCCCGATTTGGTGTGAATATAATCCACCCATTTTTTCATAGCTGGATATTCGACTTCCAGAATACGTTTGTCGCCATAGACTTGATACATCGTCCACGGTGCAATGGTCACGACATCGCCCCAACCCGCCGATGTGCCTTTGGGTACTGATTTATTGGGATTTAATACATCAGGAATAACGAAAGGAACTTCACCCTCTTTGCCTTGATCGGCTGCCACATCACGCAGCCACTTTGTGAAGAAAGACGCAACATCTTTATTGAATGCCGCTGTCCGTACAAATGCTTGTGCATCACCCGTCCAGCCCAAACGCTCGTCTCGTTGTGGGCAATCGGTGGGTACATCCACGAAATTGCCTTTTTGTCCCCATATAATATTGTGTTGCAATTGATTAATATCTTTATTTGAACACTCAAACCCACCCGTAATGGGCATGTCGGAATGAACCACGATGCCCTTTAGGTTCGCTGCTTCCAATTCTGCCTTTGTCAAACCGTCAATTGCCACATAGCGAAAACCGAAAAAAGAGAAGCGTGGCTCGTAAGTTTCGCCTTCTTTATCCCCCCTCAGTATATATTGTGCTTCCGCAGTCGCTTTGCGATAATTAGCTGTATAGAACTCGCCGTATTTGTCCAAAACCTCTGCATGGCGTATGATTATCGTTTTTCCTGCCGCCCCTTTGACCGTCAAACGCACCCAACCGACCATGTTTTGACCCATATCTGCGACCAAAGTACCTTTTGGCGTTGTGAAAATACTCTTGGGCGTGAGTTCCTCCACCCGCCGCATAGGCACGCTGACCGAAGCAATCAAATTGTTTAAAGCATAGCTGCCCACTTGGACGGCTGACCAAGCGGCATCATTATATGTGGCTTCCGACCAACCCTCTAAGATTTTGCGTGCATCATACGTTTCGCCTTCATAAATGCCATTCATGCGTATGGGTCCGTCTTGATTGGCTTTCCAACTGCCATCCGTCTTGATGATTTCGGAACTACCATCATTATAAGTCACTTGAATCTGGCACAACAAACCTTTGCGTTTGCCATAAATGCCCCATTGCGACACCCAACCCAAAGTACCTGCATACCAACCATCGCCCAACAGCGCACCCACTGTGTTTTTGCCTTCATTCAATAAAGATGTTACGTCATAAACTTGATATTGCAAGCGTTTGAGGTAGCTCGTCCACCCTGGCGTAAGGACGTCGGTGCTTACTTTTTTGCCGTTTAGATACAATTCATAGAAACCATGTGCCGTAACATAAGCCCTTGCTGATGTTATTTTCTTGTTCAAAGTAAATGCTTTGCGCATCGTGACAGCAGGCGCGTACCGCGTCGTGTCGGTAGTCAGTTCAATCCATTGTGCTTGCCAGTCAGCCTTTGACAAAAGACCCATTTCGAAAGTTGCGGTTGGACTCCACCCCCACTCTACCCCATTGACATCCCAAATTTTAACTTGCCAATAATATTTTTGTTTTGATACCAAAGTTGCACCTTTATAAGTCTGCAAAACAGATGCATCAGACACAACTTTTTTAGAATCCCATACAAGTGATTTAGCCGAAAAATCAGGCATACTTGCCACTCGAACTTGATACGCTGCTTGTTTCACATTGCGCACATCAGTTTCCAATTGCCAACTAAAACGCGGCTGTTTGGTTTCGATACCCATCGGGTTTGTGAGGTGTTCGCAGGTTAAATTCGCAAGTTTACCCGTTTGTGCTTGTATTTGGTAAGCAATGAGTAGAAAAAGAAATAGGTTGATTCGTCTTTTCATTTTTTTTATTGTTTAGTTGAATATGATTTTTAGATAAACTACTTCATTTTGTTAGCGTGCAAAATAGGAAAAATATTTAGTAAAGTGACCCCCTCAGTATTTCCCCCAAAAGTCATTATCGGTCGGCATATACTCACCAATCAATTCCAAAATAAACACAATGATATTGCTTAAAAGTCGGTTATTTCTTATCGTTTTTGGTTAATGTTTTGTCTATTATGGTTTTTATCCTCAAAGTCATGACTTAATAACAAAAGCCACCTCGTTACGTCAAAGAGATGGCTTCTATAATATCGGATTTAAGTTGATTGTTATTTCGTATCCTTCAATTTATCCAATATTTTTTGGATAAATGCTTCATCATAGCTTATCATTTTACCTATTTGTTCTGCATTCAAACCCATATTGATATGCATATTTACGACGGCTTTTTCAATGCCTTTTTCAATGCCTTTTTCAATGCCTTCTTCACGCTCTTCCTTTAAGGCTTTACCAAAAAACGCTTCATACGTTTTCAAAAAAGATCTTTCTGCTTGCATTTTTTCTTGAATTTTAGGTTGAGTTATAGAATTTTTAAATAGCTCTTGCAAATCAGGTGGCAAGGTTATCAAGTGTTCTACAAAATTAAACATTCTGAACAATTTTGCAAGGTCAAATTTCTTGATAATAGAGATTTCGATGAGTTTTTTCTTGTATTCCAATTTTTTAAAGTCGTCTTGACCTGCTTTTAGCATGTATAAACTTGCTAAAACTGCCAATGCAAAAGGGTTGTTTGACTTCAAAAGTTGCGCTTCACTTTTTTCTCTCACTGTATAAGTGTTGAATTTATACGTCATTGTTGTGCCAAAATTAGAGATTTTGAAACAATTATAGACTTTTGGACGTGATGCACCTGTAAATAATGCCAAAGCTGTTACATCTGTATTGCCGTATTTGATGAAAATATAGACGAAATACGTGTACATACGCAGGGCAAAGTCCTCTTCTGATTGACCTTGAAATTCAACATGTATGATGATGTACTTGTCTTGTCCGTTTTTGAGCCGATAACGAATGATTTTATCGGCTATCTTTTTGGACGGTTCATTTGCCGCAAAGGTTGCGTTGAATTCCTGTTCGAGGTATTCGGGTGGCACAGAAAAATCAATTGCAAAAGCTGCAAAGAGCTGTCGTTTATTTCAAATTGTTTATTTTTCAATAACTGAATCACTTCCGCACCCGCTAAAATAACAGGCCCATAACCATGCGCCGCAAAAGGGCTGATGGGGCGATGATAGTAAAATGCCGGGTCAAAACCCATACACGTACCCACACAAGTGCCTTCCAATCGCACCATACGTGACGCACCATACGTAGCTGACCAGACGGAAATCGCTTTTTTCAAGCGTTGTATTTTCATCAATTTTAGATAAATCTTTTAACCTTTCACCTGTTTTACTATTGACGAAGGCAGCAGGTGTAACGGCATCGAGATAGCCATGAATGCGGTTCAAAACCTTTGTCACTTCGCCAATATCCACTTTGCCATATGGCACCGGATAATCGGGTTGCAGCAAATGCAAGGGTGTGTTTGAGTCATTCGCTTTGGTTTCGTTTCGTTGAGCATTTGCCGTTTGAGCCATCAAAATTGTTGCGACGAAAAGAATAGATAGGAGATTATTTTTTTCATTTTTATAAATAAATTTTACATAAAATATTGATTTTCAATTAATAAGCTTGCGTTAATCAAACAACTTGCGTCAAGTTTATTAGGTTAATGCAAGTTGTTTGCCTTTATTTCAACGTCAAAACCACGACTGAAGTAGGCGGCAAAGTAACTTTTAAATCGTCTCCTTTCAAAGTCGCACCTTTAAAATCAATTGGTTTTATCTTATTTGGATTGTCAAAATCATTGTAATCCTGCAATTTTTGAGACGTTAATATTCGTCCATTGACACTTGAAGCAGACACGCCTCTTAAACTGATAGCCACGTCTTGACCTTTATTCGGATGAATGTTGACCAATGAAATATGTACCACACCATTTTTGTCCCTTGATGCAGAAACGGAAACCGCTTGAAGGCTGTCTTTACCAAAACTGTAATTTTCGGACTTTATACTGAGGGGTAGCATTGTGGCGTCTTGATGCACATTGTACATTTCCATAACGTGATAGGTGGGTGTCAAAATCATTTTTTCACCTTTTGTCAATATCACAGCTTGCAAAACATTGACTGCCTGTGCCAAATTGGCAATACGCACCCTATCACAATATTTGTGAAAAATATTTAAAGTCGTTCCCGCTATCATCGCATCACGCATGGTATTTTGCTGATATAGAAAAGCCCCATTTGTGCCTTTTTCAACTTCATACCAACCACCCCACTCGTCAACCAC
>JAYTUQ010000160.1:0-7189 GCA_043744455.1 Saprospiraceae bacterium
AGTATTTTCCAAATTTCGAGCAAGTTCTGCCTTACCAAAAGCCGTTTCCGTTCGATTTAAATGTTGAAAAATGGATAAATTTCCAAACAAATCTAAGTCATAAGAATAAGGGTGTTCGGGATTGACAAACGCCTCTCCCCCATCAAAAGCCGATAAATTTCCGTTGAGATATGCTTGTTCATCTCGATTGATTTTCGCCCATATTGTAAACAGCGTTTCTTGCTCTTTTATATGTGCATGAACAAAAACCAACGCCAAAAAACCAAACCCGAATACACCAACGACTGCCGCCAAAGCCACCCAATTTTGAACATTAAAAAAATAATAAACGCCTCCTAATAAGATTAATATGGTTATTAGGCGCAAAGCGGCAACGATGTTGGCTTTTTGTGTTTCTTTTTTGCGCAAGGTTTCGTAGTGAATTTCAGCTTGCGCGTAGTGTTGTGTCGGTGATGTCATAAAGTCATTTTTTCTATAGCCCTATTGATTATCAATATTTTATATCACTCAAAAAGCCATCTCGACGAATCAAGATGGCTTTTTGAGTGATATAAAGTAAAATCTAAAATGGCAAATTTCCTAATTTTGATTTTTGTTGAATAAATCCCAAAGATATTTAACCTCTGATTCAGATAAATGTTCAACCGTTTCGATTTTTTGTTTTTTCGACCAATTTGCATGAACTTGGTCGTAACCAATGAGCATATTTTCAACCTCATCAATAGGTAATTCTGAAATATCCGCTAAGAATTCAGCCGTTAAACCGCGTAGTCTGCCGCGCAAAACAGTAAAACGGGCTTTTTCTATTTTACCTTCTATTTTACCTTCTACTTTACCTTCTACTTTACCTTGTTCTTTACCTTCTTGTTTCCAAACTTGAGCCGATGTCATCATATTATCTTTAATTTTTGGTGAAGTGAATTGAGTCATTAATTCGTTGATTTCATCGGCACTAAGATAATCCTCTTGAGCAATAAAGTCAAATAATAACCTAAAAAAGTCCAGTTTTTCAGGGTCATATTGGAAGAAACGGAACACTTCAATCAAAATATTATTGATTTCAGTTTTTCTCTCTTTGTAGGTATATGCCAAAAATAAACTCCTCAACAAACCCTTTTCATCAAGCGATGTAATGGTATTACTTGACAAATCATGCACATTGGTCACATGACATTTGAAATTGGGAATAAACGGCAAAAGGTCTTTCGGTATGCCTTTAAAACAATCGTGCATCTCTTTATATCGAAGACCTTTTGTACCTTGAAAAAAGACGAGTGGCACGATGATAGACGGTTTGCGTTTATTCGCTATGTCCTCTTTCCAAATAAAAATAATGTATTCTAACAACTGCAAAAACAAAGCGAAATACGACCTTATCCTTTTTTTATGCTCAAATAACAAGACAACAGCTATCGATTTTTTCTTTTTACCGCCATCATCTTTTAATTGTGTGCGATAAACAACATCAGAATAAAATTCTGAAAACTCTTTTGCAATGTAATTCGTGCTATCCAATTCAAAAAAAGTCAAATCCAAAAGGGCATACAACGTAGGAAAAAACTGTTGGACATATTCCAAAGCGGACTCTTTGACTTTCATAATAGCCTTGAAACTTTTATCGCCTGCATGGTGCAGCGTTTCATCTTTTTCTTCTTTATCAGAGGGCGTCATTTTCTCGTGCATGTTTTTCCTTTGTTTTTTAAAATTAGAAGAACAAATAAAAAGATAATGACGCGTATTTGAAAGCAAATGAATTTATTTTTTTCTTAAAAATATGCTTTAACAATATATATTATGGCAAAATGACATCAAAATCAAGCATTGAGCAGTCATATATTTTGAAACGTTCCTTCTTCCAAAACAAAAAAATCAGTGTCCGATAGACCCCTCAGTATCAAAGCTTTTTGGAGTTCCTCAATCGGTTCAGTTTGCCCATCATCAGCCAAAGGGAACGTGCTGTGATGGATTGCCAATGATTTTTCAGCATTCACATCAAGATGAATTTGCACGGCTTCTGCGGGTGAACAATGAATATTACCCATAAACCATTCGGGTTTGTATGCGCCAATCGGAATCAAAGCCAAGCGTATTTTGCCAAATTCATCGCCAATCTGCTTGAAAAAAGAGGCATAACCAGAGTCTCCCGCAAAATAAACATTGCCAGAAGTTTCACTCGAAATCATAAAACCTGACCACAATGTCGCATTCCTATCTTTCAAACCACGTCCTGAAAAGTGTTGGGCGGGTAGGCAAGTAATTTTTACCCCCTGATGCAGAGCTTCATTGCGCGACACGCGCTCATCAGTGTTTACCTCATTTTTGAAGTGATATTCGTCCCACCAATCTAAATCTACCGTTTTATCCATGCCTTTATTATTCAAAAATTTAGATACACCTAAAGATGTGATAATCATAGGTTTATCTCTTTTATATATTTTAGGTAAATTCACAATGTCCAAATGATCCCAATGATTATGGCTTTGCAAAATGAGGTGAATTGTTGGCAAATCTTCTAATTTGATACCCGCAGGACGCACGCGTTTGGGTCCAAGCCACTGGACAGGACTGGTGCGCTCGTACCAAACGGGATCCGTTAATATGTTGAGACCATCCATTTGTATCAACACCGTTGAGTGTCCAATGTATGTCACCTTCAATTTACCGTCTGATACTGAGGGGGTCGATTTTTCACCAAAAGAAGGATTTTGGATGATTTTCCAAGGCTTTTTGACCCGTTTTTGGTCAGATTGCCATTTAAGCGCATCTTTAAAACCACTCGCATTGTGACCCGATGGGTTATAAAATTGTTGACCATCAAAGTGGTTGCTAACATCGCCTTGATAGCGTGGCGCTGAAATGGCTCTACCGATAAGGATAAAAATTAAAGGAATTGCCAATAAAATAGCAAGGATTGTGAGTAACATGAATCACTAATTTAAACGAATTGTTATAATTTGAATGATGTTACTCTTTGGGACGACTGAATGGGAGAGAAATTTTAAAACAGAGAAGAAAATAGGTATTTGGGTTATTTTCGAAGGAAAACTTTATTTTTTATCAGAAAAAAGGTCAGAACCTGTATCATCGGGTCTGACCTTTTTCCTTGCGGCTTTTTTTTCGCCTAACATTCGTTTTTCTTTGGCGCGTGCCCGCAATACTGAGGGGGGCGTTTTTGAAGGCTTTCTTTCGGGGTCTTGTTTTAAAGCCTTTTGAACCAAGCGAATCAACTTCTTTTCAGCCAATAATTTATTAGCCAGTTGAGAGCGTTCGGTTTGATTGACAACTGACAAAATGCCTTCTTTTGAAATTTGATTTTCTAACCTATTGAAAATCAATGCTCTTTCATGATATTCAAAAGCTAATGACGCATTTAGGTCTAACAACGTTTCCACTTTCGTTTCCACTTTGTTGACGTTTTGACCACCGCTGCCACCGCTTCGTGCGGTGCGGTAAGTGAGTTCTTTTTTTAAGATGTCTATATCCATTTTTAACTGTGTGTATTGTGTGATAAAATTTGAATGAAAAACGAAATTGGTCGTCAAATAGTTCCGTCATTATCCACATTAAAAAACTTGTCCTTTCAATACCCCTCAGTAAAATGCCCTTCAAATGCAATCCGTTACAATATTTTTACCTTATTCATCAACTTTAAAACAAAGCATTTGTTAGAATTGAAAGTTAAAAGGGACATTTAAAACATAAATTGGATAGGTATGAAAAATAAGAGAGCGATTGTATGGTTTCGCAACGATTTGAGGCTACATGATAATGAAGCTTTGCAAGATGCGGTACGAAATGCCGATGAGGTGATTCCGATTTACGTCATCGATGAACGCACTTTTCGTGGTAAAACATCTTTTGGTTTTCCGAAAATAGGCAAATTTCGGATGCGTTTCATCCTCGAAAGCCTTGTGGATTTGAGGCAAAATTTGCGAAATCGCGGGTCAGATTTATATGTCCGTATCGGTAAACCTGAAGAAATTGTGGCAGAAATAGCGCACCAAGCTAAAACGTCGTGGGTGTTTTGTAATCGGGAACGAACGCCAGACGAACTGAGTGTTCAAGACACATTAGAACAAAATTTGTGGAGAGTTGGTCAAGAATTGCGCTATTGCCGGGGTAAAATGCTTTATCACACCGCCGATTTACCGTTTCCTGTCAATCATACACCTGATACTTTCTCGCAATATCGTAAAGAAGTCGAACGTATTACATCTGTTAGAGAGCCTTACCCAACGCCTGATTATATAGGAAAGACCAGTTTTGACCTTCAAGTCGGACAAATTCCGACGCTTTCAGATTTTGGTTTTGATGATTTTGATAAGGATGACCGCAGTGTGATTCCTTTTCGAGGTGGTGAAACAGAGGGATTGAAACGCTTGAAATATTATCTTTGGGACACAAATTTGGTCAAAACCTACGAAGAAACCCGCAATGAGATGATTGGCGGGGACTATTCCTCCAAATTTTCAGCCTATCTCGGACAAGGCTGTTTGTCGCCAAAAATGATTTACCATGAATTGAAAAAATACGAAACTGAACGGGGCGATAACCGCTCAACCTATTGGTTGTTTTTTGAACTCCTTTGGCGGGACTATTTCCGACTTATTGGCAAAAAACATCAAGCATTGATTTTCAAAATGGGTGGTTTGACAGGCAAACCCGATAAAAAATGGCAATCTGACGAACGTTTGTTTAGCATTTGGGCAGAAGGAAAAACGGGCATTCCGTTCATTGATGCCAATATGAGGGAACTGAATGCAACGGGTTTTATGTCCAACCGGGGTCGTCAAAATGTTGCGAGTTTTTTGATAAAAGATTTGAATATTAATTGGGTTATGGGTGCCGAATGGTTTGAAAGTCAATTAGTTGACTTTGACCCATGCAGTAATTATGTCAATTGGATGTACATCGCGGGTGTAGGCAATGACCCGCGCGAAGACCGTTATTTCAATATTATGAGTCAAGCCACACGTTACGATGCGAAGGGCGATTATGTGAAATTGTGGTTGCCTGAATTGCGAAAAGTGCCGATTGAAAAAATTCATCGACCCGATACTTTAAGCGATACGGAACAAGCCGCTTGTTGCTTGAAATTGGGTGTGAATTATCCGAAGACGATGATTTCTACGTCTAAATGGGGCTAAATAACAGGAAATGCAATTTTATGATAAATCTGTTGCAATGAAAGCATAGTGTTGAATAAAGATAGTTTAATAACTTCTTCTATGTTTTCATAAAAATTGCTTTGCCATTTACCTGCCTTATTGCGGTAAAAAAATTGAACAAAAACCTCATCTTGTGAAACGGTTAAATAATATTGCATGGTGGGAATAGCCGTATATTCACGCAATTTCACGACATTATCCCGGTGTTCAGAGTCTTTTGAGAACACTTCAACGGCAATAATGGGTTCATGTAGTAAGAAAAGGTCGTTTTCGGAAGAGCCATCTTTGGCAACCACAATGTCTGGATAACGATAAATTTCACCGTTACGGACGACCATTTTTACATCGTGGCCAAAAACGTCCAATGTTGTTTCATCAAAGATGCGGCGCAATTCGATATAAATATTTCCGCTAATTTTGTTTGCAATTTTGCTTTCTCCTGGCATTTCGTAAAGTTTACCATTGACAAATTCATGTCGAACTTCTGAATGATGTTCCAACTCAAAGTATTCTTCGACCGTATAAATTCTTTCTACAGAAGCCGTTAACATTTCCATCTTTATATTGTTTGCAACAAAAATAACGGTTTATTATTAAAATAGCTGAAAGCAGGCGTCATTTTTTTCGCACCTGCATAAGATTAAAATGAGCATTTATAAACTTTCATTTTTTTTTGAAAGTCTTACAACCTTAGTTTTGTACTTTTGTTTTACTGATACACCCCCTCAGTCATGCAGAGCTTGATGGCGCAAAATGCGACATATTTTTGAAGAAAAAACGATAAAATCATACATGGAAGTAGCTAATTTGCTTGAAAGAGCCTTGAAATTTGAACATTTGACCGCCGCTGAAGGCGTTTTTTTATTTGAAAATGCACCGACTACGGAATTGATGTACGTGGCAAATCGGTTGCGGCATATACAAGTACCAAATAATAAGGTGACTTGGATTATTGACCGCAACTCCAACACGACGAATGTGTGCAATGCGAATTGTAAATTCTGTAATTTCTATCGCCGCCCAAATCATGACGAAGCTTACATCACGACGATTGATGAATATAAAGTAAAAATTGAAGAAACTTTTAAGTTTGGGGGTGAACAATTGCTTTTGCAAGGTGGCCACCACCCCGATTTAGGTTTGGCATTTTATATTGATTTGTTTAGAAATTTAAAGGAATTATACCCCAATCTCAAACTTCACGCACTCGGACCACCTGAAATTGCGCACATCACAAAGCTCGAGAAATCAACACATTATGACGTTTTGAAGGCTTTGAAAGAAGCTGGTTTGGACTCGTTGCCAGGTGCAGGTGCTGAAATTTTAGATGATCGCGTGCGTCGTCTTATTTCAAAAGGTAAATGTGGCGCAGAAGAGTGGCTTGAAGTCATGCGTCAAGCACATAAGTTGCATTTGACGACTTCGGCAACGATGATGTTTGGGCATATCGAAACGAATTTGGAACGGTTTGAACATCTTGTGAAAATACGTGAAGTGCAGGCGCAAAAACCCGAAGATGCCAAAGGTTTCCTCGCTTTCATTCCTTGGCCCTTTATGGATGAAGATACTTTATTGAAAAAAATTAAACGCGCCAGAAATACGGTCTCAGGCGACGAATATATCCGTATGATTGCGATGAGTCGCATTATGTTGCCAAATGTAAAAAACATTCAAGCATCATGGTTGACGGTTGGAAAGCAAGTTGCACAGGTATGTTTACATGCTGGTGCAAATGATTTTGGTTCGATTATGATTGAAGAAAACGTTGTTTCGGCAGCTGGTGCAGCCTTCCGTTTTACGGCTGATGGCATTCAACAAGCCATTAAAGATGCCGGTTTTGAGCCTCAATTGCGGAATCAACAGTATGAATACAGAGCGTTGCCTACCAATATGGTCCAACAAGAATTGGATTATGCCACAATGATTGTAGATTAGGACGGTGCAAATATTACTTGGGTTCAGGTATAGTAGACGGAAATGGAATAGGTTTTTTATTTTTTTTTGCAAAAAAAAATAAAAAA
>JAYTUQ010000161.1:0-26862 GCA_043744455.1 Saprospiraceae bacterium
GAAAAATTCAAAGCAGAAGTTGACAAACTTATGGCAGCCGGTAAAGAACAAGACGAGGCTATCATTTCTGTTTTGGTTCGCTACATCAAAGAATCTAAAAAGGTTCGTTTTGAAGGTAATGGTTATTCTGATGAGTGGAAAGAAGAGGCTGCAAAACGTGGCTTGAACAATTTCACAACGACACCGGAAGCACTCAAAGCATGGAGCAGCAAAAAAACGGATGTCTTTATCAAAGCGGGTGTCTATTCTAAAAAAGAATTGCACGCTTTCCAAGAGGTTCAATTCCATGCCTACATGACTAAAGTACAAATCGAAAGTCGGACTTTAGGCGAAATGGTGGCTAACTTGATTTTACCAGCAGCGGTTTCATATCAGAAAAAATTGGCTGATAATATTGCTGCTTTGCAATCTATCGGTGTTGATGCTGCGGATTATTCAGCGCAACTTGAACTCGTTAAGGCTATCAGTGTGGCTATTAATGGTGCTGCAATAGCTGTAAAAACCATGACCACTGCCCGCCGTGCTGCCAATGATTTAGAGGACATTGAGGCATCAGCTGCGGCTTATTGCGAGAATGTCAAGCCGATTATGGAGGAAATTCGCGTTTTCTGCGACCGTCTTGAATATTTTGTTGAAGATTCCGCTTGGCCGCTTCCAAAATATCGCGAGATGTTCTATATCCGTTAAGGAACAAAATTGATGTATGTTGACCGTTTTTTTAGGTCTTTATACTGAGGGGGTGTTCGAGCGTTGGCTCGAACACCTTTCTTACTTTTAAAAATAGATTTGAGCGCAGAATTACGAAATTAAAAGATTTGGGAAATTTTGAAAATTTCTTAAATCTGCATTAAAAATACTGAGGGGGTCATTCCTTCACCAATTTTAAAGCTGTTTTGTTTTTACCTGTTATATCTAAAAAATAAATGCCTTTGGACAAGTAGCTGAAATTTTGATTTTGAAGATTTTTACCCTTATAAAAGACTTGCCCCAAAACATTGTAGAGTTGGTATGTTTCAGTGCCAACGGTATTTTTAATGGAGATAAAATCAATTATTGGATTTGGATACACCTGCCAATTATCAGGATTGTTGATGTCCAATGTAGGCGTTAGGCTACAAAAACCGCCTGTTCCCACCAATTTTGTCATTTCATTGCATAAATAATTGGCATCGGGGCTTGTAAATGCCATTTACCAATGTGCCCTTTGGCAATACCATCGGGTTTGTATAAGTTCAACAATTTTGGAATCGTGATTTCTGCCGTATCCAATGTACTATTTGTCCCAACAACATCACCTACACCCGTTCTGAAACTGTAACGCCCCGTCAACATTCCTGCCCGCGTAGGTGAGCAAAGCGGATTCGCCCAAGCATTGCGGAAACACATACCACGAGCGAGCAATTTCCGCACATTGGGCATGGCGGCGGTGTCTAAATGATTTTCATTAAAACCGCAATAATCGCTGCCCAAATCGTCGGCTATAATCAGGATAACGTTTCGTTGTGCGGAGGCATTAAAAATTAGGAAGGTTAAAACGAGTAAGAGTAATAATTTTTTCATTTTAATACTTATATTGATGTAAAAAAGCGCGCAAACAAACTATGCGGTTTTGAGTTGAATAGCGGTTTGGTTTAATGGTTTTGTCGCTTTTTAGGGGTAAAAATATTGAAACAGCAACAAAAAAATATAGACACCTTTTTCTTAGAAAACTTGTGGGCATATTCAGAAAAAATCCTAATCTCAAAGAATGCTTTACGAGAACATAAGCCATAAGCTATAGCACACCTATATTTGCAAAAAAATGAAATGAACCAATCACAACCTTCTTATACAGGACGCACCCTACTTTTTACAGCCTTCGCGCTCATCGCTTTTGCAGCCAATTCGGTTTTCAATCGCTTGGCTTTAGGCAGCAATGCCATAGATGCCAGCAGTTATGTCGGTATCCGTTTAGTATCGGGTGCGGCGACATTATGGCTTTTAAACAGCATGTCAAAAGGCACATTTAACTTCAGCAATAAACCCTTTTTGACTCATTTAAAACCCAGTTTTTTATCGGCTTTTTATCTTTTTGTTTACGGAATTGCCTTTTCCTTTGCCTATCGTAGCCTCAATTCAGGCATGGGCGCATTCATTTTGTTTGGTACAGTGCAAACGACCATGTTGTCAAAGGCAGTTTTGAAAGGCGAACGTCCGCATATATCGGAATGGTTCGGTTTGGTGGTCGCTTTGGGTGGTTTGATTTATCTTGTCTTCCCAGGTTTATCCGCTCCTGATTCTTTGGGTGCTGTTTTGATGTTCATTGCAGGCGTGGCATGGGCTTTTTATACATTACGAGGTCGCGGTGTCAAAGACCCCCTCGAAACGACAGCATTGAATTTTATATGTTCTGTTCCAATGGTTCTGGTGGTTAATTTGTTTATGATGCAACAAATTCATTATTCTACTGAGGGGGTTGTTTTTGCACTCATTTCTGGTGCAGTGACGTCGGGCGTGGGTTATGCGATTTGGTATACTGCGTTGCGTGGGTTGACAACGACTCAAGCGGCTTTGTTGCAACTGTTAGTCCCCATATTAGCAGCTTTGGGTGGCGTTATTTTTCTTTCAGAAAATGTGACAATGCGGTTGGTGAGTGCGGGCGTAATGATAATTGTGGGTGTTTTGTTAGCACTCATTGGTAAACGTATTGCTTTCAAAGTAGCGTAAATTTTGTTTTATTTTAATACAAAAAAAGCATCTATCGGTAAAGAAGATGCTTTTTTGTTGTTTCACAATGTTTTATGATTGCATATCATATGGAATGCATAATTCAATATTCAAACTTACCATATGCCGATTCAATCGTTAATGACTCTTTTTCTTCGGTGTTGTCCTTGACATAACCAATGATTTGGGCATCGATATTGAATATTTTACCTGTTGCTATCAAGCTTTCAGCAATTTCTTCATCGCAATATATTTCCAAACGATGTCCCATATTGAAAACTTGATACATTTCTCGCCATTCAGTCCCTGATTCAGACTGTATCATTTTGAATAAAGGTGGCACGTCGAAAAGGTTATTTTTGACGATATGTTTGTGCTTCACAAATTTTAAGACTTTAGTTTGACCACCGCCTGTGTTGTGAATGATGCCATGAATTTTTCCCCCCTCAGTATTTTCCAATATTTCTTTGAGTAAAGGTAAATAAGTACGCGTTGGAGACAGTAATAATTTGCCAACAGTAACAGTTTGATTATTAACGACTAACGTGTCTGTTAATTTTTTACTTCCTATATAAACAACGGAAATAGGCGTTTCAGGCGCATAAGATTCAGGATATTTTGTTCTGTAAACAGAACTTAAAACGTCGTGTCGAGCAGAGGTTAAACCGTTGCTGCCCATGCCCCCATTGTATTCATCCTCATAAGAGGCTTGACCGAAAGAAGCAAAACCAACAATAACATTGCCCGTTTTTACATCATTGACAATCAATTCATTGCGTTTCATGCGTGCAAAAGCCGTATATCCCACATCTATTGTCCGAACAATATCTCCGACATCAGCCGTTTCGCCTCCCGCCAAGTGAATCGTAATACCAAAAGCACGCATTTTTTCTGTAAATTCAACCGTCGCTTCAATCAAAGTTTTGACAACATCGCCCGAAATAAGGCTTTTATTGCGACCAATGGTAGAAGATAAAATGATGTCTTTGACACAACCGACACAAGCCATATCATCCAAATTCATCACTATCGAATCTTGAACAATACCTTTCCAGACCGATAAGTCACCCGTTTCACGCCAATACATATAAGCCAGACTCGTTTTAGTGCCTGCTGTATCCGCGTGCATGATATTGCAATAATCGGGGTCTTGTGCTACAAAGTCGGGCAAAATTTTACAAAAAGCCAATGGATACAACCCTTTATCTAAGTTTTGAATGGCATTGTGGACATCTGTTTTGTTGGCTGAAACGCCTCGAAGCGCATATTTTTGAGCGTCTGCTTGCATATTTTAAAGTTTTCGCAAAGGTATTTATTTCTAAAAATACCCCCTCAGTATTCTGTTTTAATTTTAAAATTCGGTCATGTTAAAAATCTTTTGAACAAAAGCACTTACTTTCAAGTTTAGCATTTACCTTTGCTTATGACGAATAAATCTAAATAACAGATTTTTCCTTGCGATAAAATAAACAGCTATAACAATATGGAATGGCAAACAATGAGTCATCTTGAAACGCTCTCTAAAGTAAAAGTTGGTACCTCTGGCACAATCCGTGAATTTACCAACGACCGCATGGCAAGTAAAATGCTTTCTATGGGTATTTTGCCGGGGAAGATGCTAAAACTTATCCGCCGTGCCCCCTTTGGTGGTGGTTTATATATTAAAGTAGGTGACTGTAATATTGCCGTAAGAGATATTGAAGCGCAGAATATTTTGATTGAAATTCTATGAAAGACACAAAAACCTTCACATTAGCGCTTGTCGGCAATCCAAACGCTGGTAAATCTTCTGTTTTCAATCAGTTGACAGGTCTAAGGCAAAAAGTAGGTAATTTTCCAGGGGTTACAGTTGATAAAAAAATCGGTATTGCAACCTTATCAGATGGTGCTGAAATCACAATTGTTGACTTGCCAGGCACTTATAGTCTTTATCCAAATTCGCAAGATGAGCGCATTGTTCTCAATATTTTATCAAATCCGAATGATAAAAACCATCCCGATGCTATTATTTATGTCGCTGATTTGACTAATTTAGAGCGACATCTGCTCCTTTTTACCCAGCTCAAAGACCTCAATATTCCCCTCATTTTGTGTATTGGCATGATTGATATTGCCGCCGAACAAAACATATTTATTGATCGTGAAACCTTAGCACAGTCGCTCAATGTGGCTGTTATCAGCGTTAATGGACGTACAGGCGAAGGCGTAAAGGCACTGAAAGAAGAAGTTCTACGTCTAAAAACCGCACCGCCACCCCCTCAGTATAAAATGTTTTTTCAGCCCAATCAGATAGAATTGAAGGTGGCAGAACAAATTCGATTGTATTTACCAAAGGTCGAAAATATCTATCAAGCCATACTTTGGGCGCACCATTACGAACATCTGCCTTTTTTATCCACGTTTGAAAAAGTAACCGTCAAACAAGTCGTTGAAACGCATAAATTTGAAGATTTACGCCTTCAAATCACTGAAACTCTGCAACGTTTTGACCGTCTGCAACCTATTTTAAAGCACGTTTTTATAAAACCTATTAATGAAAATGTCAGTTTGACTGACCATATTGACCGGGTTGTTACCCATTCAGTCGCGGGTCCCATCATCTTTTTTGGTGTTTTATTCCTCATTTTTCAATCCATTTTTGCCTTAGCCAGCTTGCCGATGGATGGTATAGAGAAACTGTTTTTAGAGACTAATACCTTTTTAAAAGCCGTTTTGCCACAAAATTTATTGACGGATTTATTGACAGATGGTATTTTAGCAGGTTTAAGTGGCGTTCTGGTGTTTATTCCACAAATAGCGATTCTGTTTTTTCTCATTTCTCTGCTTGAAGAGGTGGGTTATATGGCTCGAACGGTCTATATGTTTGACCGTATCATGCAAAAAGTCGGTTTAAATGGGCGCAGCATTGTTGCACTCGTCTCGGGCGGTGCATGTGCGATTCCTGCAATAATGTCCACGCGTACCATTTCCAATTGGAAAGAACGCTTGATTACAATCCTCGTTACGCCACTCATCAGTTGTTCGGCGCGTTTGCCTGTATATGCACTACTTGTAGGTTTTGTCGTGCCAAACGAAAATTGGTTCATTTTCAATAAACAAGGCTTGGTTTTTACAGGACTTTACCTTTTAGGCATCGTTTCTGCTTTGGGTGCCGCTTTTGTTTTCAAAAAAATATTGAAAACGACTGAAAGCACCTTCCTTGCCATCGAATTGCCAGAATATCGCTTACCACATTGGCGCAACGTCGGTTTTACCGTTTACGAAAAAGTAAAATCCTTTGTCCTTGAAGCGGGTAAAATCATAATGATTGTGTCTATCGTGCTGTGGTTTTTAGCCTCATTTTCGCCTATTAAAAATATTGAACAAACGCTTGAAACAGAAGCCACGACCATGGCTGTAGCTAAAAATTGGACAGAACAAGAAAAAATGGATCATTTGTCGGCTCGCAAATTAGAAACCTCTTATGCGGGTTATCTTGGAAAAGCTATCGAGCCCGTCATAGCACCGCTTGGTTTTGATTGGAAAATTGGCATTGCGCTTATTTCCTCGTTTGCTGCACGCGAAGTATTTGTCGGAACTATGGCAACCATTTATAGCATTGGTTCAGCGGGTGAAGAAGACACGATGGGCATCAGAGCGCACATGAAAGAAGAAGTAAGATCCGACGGGAAGCCGCTTTATTCGATGGCAACCGCCTTGTCCCTACTGATTTTTTATGTATTTGCCTTGCAATGTATGAGCACACTTGCCGTAGTGAAAAGGGAAACAAAGACTTGGAAATGGCCCATCGTACAATTTTTATTTATGGGTGCCATGGCGTATGTTGGGAGTTGGATTGTTTTTAATCTATTCAGTTAAAATATTTTACAAATAAAGGAAAAGCATTAAAGAACTTTCGTTAAAACTTCAACAATCGTATAATACTCATCATCACATAACGAGTAAATACTGTTTTTGCCGTCGCGTTTCACATCAACAATATCTTGATTTTTTAAAATACGCAAATGGTGGGACGCAATGGCTTGCTCAATATCGAGTTGTTCAAATATTTCAGTCACCGTCATTTGCTTCTTTTTGTGCAACATATCAATGATGGCAATGCGTATCGGATGTGCTATTGCCCGAAGCGTTTCCGTACTTGTTTCAAGAAAATCAATGCTGAAATGAGTTTTCATAATTGAAAAATAAAATGACACATATAGATTTCTAAGTGTGATTAATATTTAGATTTCTATACATGATATCAGTATTAACGTTTTTTCTAAGCAAAAAAATTAAAAAAGAGCCATTTTTGCTTGTTCATACGAAAGTATAACTTTTGATTATAAAAAACAATACATATAGATTATTAAATCTTTTCTATTTGTTAAATCTCTATAATTGTGTTAACATCATCAAGATACTGAGGGGGTCTGTCGTACACATTTTGTACGGCAGACCCCCTCAGTATTTTAGAGATTTATTGAGTTTTAAAACTGAAAATAAATAAAAGCACTCGCTGAAAATGTACCAAAAAAAGCCACCAACATCACTAAGGTCGCAAAAGCCACAACACGGAAAACAGGGTTTTCAACTGCCAACGTTTGTAAATTTTTGACATTATTATTGAGTATTTCGGCAGTCAGTAAAATAGCAATTAATATAACCGCTTTGATGACAAGAAATTTGTCCAAAACGGTATGCCAACTGAATCCTTCAAAACTTGCAACTCTTGAAATAACCTGTTTTGCGGTTGCAAAATCCTTTGCTCTAAAAAAAATCCAAGCAAAACAGGTGAAAAAATAGACTATCATTAAACTATATGCGGAGACAAACCACTTCGGAAAATGCAATTTTTGCTCAATTTTACTGAGGGGGGCTGAGATAAGGCGTTGTATAACCAAATACGATCCATGCAAAAAACCCCAAAAGATAAAAGCCCAACTCGCACCATGCCACAGACCGCCAATCACCATCGTGAGCATCAAATTGCGATAAGTCATAAATGTGCCACCGCGATTGCCACCCAATGAAATATAAAGATAATCACGCAACCATGAGGACAGAGAGATATGCCACCGTGTCCAAAATTCAGAAAAGTTTTTTGAAAAATAGGGCGTTCGGAAGTTCCACGGGAAGTCAAACCCAAGCATTTGAGCCAATCCACAAGCAATATTAGAGTAGCCTGAAAAATCGCAATAAATTTGGAAAGAGTATAAAACAACGCCAATTAAGCACGACATGGAACTGAAATTGCCTGGCAATGAAAAAATTTGGTCAACAAAAGGCGCAACAGAGTCTGCAATCGCTACTTTTTTGAAAAAGCCCCAAAGCACTTGCGCCAACCCCTCAGTAAATCGCGCCGAACTAAATTTTTTGTCCCCACTTTGAAATTGCGGTAGAAATTGCTTTGCACGGACAATCGGACCTGCAACGAGCTGTGGAAAGAAAGAAACGAATGTCGCATAGCGGAAAAAATCACGTTCAGCCTTAATTTCTTTTCTAAACACATCAATCGTATAACTCATAGATTGGAACGTGTAGAACGAAATGCCAATTGGCAAAATGATGTGCAACGTATGCCAATTCGGTTGCATCCCAACTGTTGTTAGCACCTTGACAAACGAATCTGCAAAGAAATTGAAGTATTTAAAAAAGCCTAAAAAACTTAAATTTGCTAGAACTGATATGAAAACAAGCCGCTTCTTTTTCACGACATCATTCTCCGCATTTTCAATTAAAATGCCTAAAGTAAAGTCCAAAACAGTCGTAAAAGCGACAATGCCTAAGAATCGCCAATCCCACCAACCATAAAAAATATAGGAGGCAATGAGGCAGACCCACATACGCGCGCGACCTTTCAACAACCAATAAGTTGGAAAAAACAGTAAGATGAAAATGGTAAATACGATGCTGTTGAAAACCATTATATGATTGATTGTTTTTTAGTGTAAATTGTTTATTTACAATAAGTAAGGTTGTAAAATGGCTTTGAAAAGCAGATAACCGTCACCATTTAAATGTATGCCATCAAGGGAAAATTCTCTGCGCAATGACCCCTCAGTATTTTTAAACTTTGAATGGAGGTCAATATAAGTCGCACCATATTTTTTGGCTATCTGTTTAATAGCGGTATTCAAAGCATCAATGTCTTCATTTTTCATGCCATTACGGCGGAAATCGTTGTGAATTGGCAGAATGCTTTCCAAGTAAAGTTGGGTATCAGGTGTTTCAGTGACGAGTCGTGATACTATTTTTTCATAAAAATCCTCAATTTGAGGGCGTGTGAGAAACATCAAATCGTTGACGCCAATCAGCACAAAGATTTTTATCGGTTTTGCAGCAACGATAGGGTCGAGGCGAGTTAAAATATCGCCCGTTCCGTCGGCAATCACACCGCGATTAATGATGTTGGCGTTTTGCATCAATTCAGCCCATTCACATTCGGCGGTAATTGAATTGCCGAGCATGATGATTTTTCCTTGTGGTATCGGTAGCATATTCAAATGACTGGTTCTACTTTTTTTTAAACTCACAATGCCATTGCCGCGATATTTTATTAATTGATAAAGATAGCGTGGGCTGCCTATTTTTACCAAAGCAAACAATAAACAGCCCAAACATAAAGCATTGAAAAACAAGGAAATGCGAAACAGTTTTTTCATTCTTTTAAAACATCTTCAATTGAAACAGTCACTTTATGCTCTGAATGCTTGAAGTTTTTATTTGGATTGACCATTTTGAATAAAGCTGTAAATTGCTTAAAAATAAAAGTTGGTATCGCCAAAAGAGAGTCATAAACGGCGCGTGGTGCATTCGACAAATATAAAGTCCAAAATATATTTCCGACAAAAACCAAACCGCTGACTGCCATCAAAGCAGATATTTTGATATTCAAAAATAAACCTAACAAAAAAATCACGCCTGATAAACCGACCATGATGAATAAGGGCGGTGCAACAGTGATGAGTCCAAAGAAAAGCATATTCCAATTTGCTGTCAAAGCCCCCCTCAGTACAAAACCCGTTGAGTTCGGTAAATTTTGAAAATAAGAGAACAACCAACGGCTACGTTGTGTCTCAACCTGTTTGGCAGTCGTTACTTTTTCGTCGTAACAAACCGCTTCTTTTTCGTAAATGATTTGTTTTCCTTTGCGAATGATGTGATTTTGTAGGATTTTATCCTCTTGCATCATTTTTTTCCAAAGGTGTTGCCCTTCTTGAATTTCTTTACTGTTCAAATAAGAACTGTATAATGATTGCTCAACAGCCATACCGCTACCCGAGATAACCGTTGAACTGCCCAAACGTGGCGGTAAGAAACGCTCAATATAGTTTTTGTAAAACTCACCCAACGAATCAGCAGCCGCCATTTTATTATCCAAATTCTTAGCCGTCCGCTGTCCTTGAATGGCTTTGTAACCTTCATTTGCGCGTGCATTGATGTTTTCTAAAAAGTACGGATGCGCCAAATTGTCAGCATCCCAAATAACGGTGAAGTCGTGGGGACGAACGAAACGTTCAGTTGCATATATGATGGATTTGACCTTCAAGTTCAAAGCCTGTTTAGGGCTTAAAACGGTCAATTTCTCATGCGAAACTTGCCAATTTGACGTATCACAGTTATCAGCCACCAAATAGATATGGTGATGGGTGTGCGTTTGAGCGATGAGCGACTGCACCAAAGACTTTGCAATATCCACATTGCCATAAGCCGTAATGATATTGGCATAATCATAATTTTTAATTTGTTGACGTTTAGGCGATGTTTTGTCTTTGGTGAACAATCCAGCTACCGTTGTCAAAAAAGGAAGAACGAGAAAAAAGGCAAGGATGCCTGCCATGCTGTAAAAGGCATACAAAATAATGGTTGTCATAGCGTGTTTGTTGAGTGCGTGTTCTTAAAATTGTGTTTGTTAGTATCTTATTCAGACTCGATTGCTTTAACTTTTGGGCTACTTATCGTCGTAATCGTTGTTTGTTTTTCTAACTTTTTAGTGCTGAAAGCGTCTTTTATGTTCCAAAAAATGGCTTTCAAAAAGACTTTGGCATGGTCGAACTGACCCCTCAGTAAAAATTGTAAAATATTCTTCGGTATCGTTACGCATGTTAAAAATAGCGAAAAACCGACAAAAGACAAACCCGAAAAATTGCGTCGCATAAAATAAATGCGATTGCGATTGAGGTAGTAAGTTTTTAAAGTGGAAAATGCCCCGACACTAGCCGATTCTTTATGATAAATCTTTGCGCGTGGTTCAACCCAAATCTCAAAACCCGCTCGTCGTATGCGTTCACACCAATCCAGTTCTTCATAATATAAAAAAAAGTCTTCAAACATAACACCTACTTTTTCAATTACTTCTCGACGAATCATCATGGCTGCACCATGTCCATAAGCTGTTTTTTGTGGTTGAGAAAATTGACCTTTATCAAATTCTTTTTCACCAAGAATTGTGTTGCGAGCGCTTACAGAATGGACTTGCGTCATGCCTGCGTATTGTATCAAATCTGCTTTTGCCGTTTTCGATTCATTGAAATAACAAATCAATGGCGATACCAAACCTGCTTTTGGTTGTGTTTCAAACAGTGCAATCAAATGGTCAAGACACCCCTCAGTAATTTCTGCATCATTATTGATAAAAAACAAAAAATCGCCTTTTGCCTGTTGTACTGCTAAATTATTGCCACCTGCAAACCCCAAATTTTTTTCAGACCGAATACACCGCACTTCGGGGTAGTGCTGCGCCAAAAAAGGTTGTGGATTCTCACGGGAGGCATTGTCAACAACAAAAATTTCGAGATTCGTATAGGTGATGCGACGGATTGAGTTGAGTAGTTCGCTCGTTAATTCTAATCCGTTGTAATTGACCGTAATGATTGAAATAAGTGGTTGTTTTCTCAAAATAAAAATGTTTGTTATAGTTGTGCTGTCTTCTGATGTACTGCTTACTGTGTATGTTTTTATAAATTATAGCCACAAAATTACAAAAAAAGGGTGGGGCGTACAATAACACGAATGGAGTAATTTTAGGAATATTTCCTAGGAAAGCGTTATGAAAGGGAGTAGAATTATATAAAAACGGCGACAAATATTATACTTGCCGCCGTTTCTGAATATATCAAGTGTTTACACATCTTCCTTTTGTATAATAGCAAAAGGTGTTTTCAACATAATTATCATATCATACCAAAAAGAATGATTTTTAGCATAAGTCACATCGAGTTGAATGCGTTCTTCTGATGACATTTCCGCTTTTCCGCGTTTGGAGATTTGCCACAAGCCCGTCATGCCCGCGGGAGCTAAGAAACGAAAAGCCCAATCGTCTTTTGTCAATTGTTCAGCTTCATAAAGTGGTAGCGGACGGTTGCCAACCAAAGACATATCGCCTAACAGCACATTAAACAATTGTGGCAATTCATCAATACTCGTTTTACGAATAAAACGACCAACTCGTGTGACGCGTGGATCATTTTTAATTTTCATAAAAGTGGCATCGTCTTCCTTATATTGATTCAAGCTTTGCATTTCAGCCAAGCGTTTGTCGGCATCTTGATACATAGAACGGAACTTGAAAAAGTCAAAGATGCGATAACCGGGACCGCTTCTTTGTGACCGATAAATGATGGGACCACGAGATTCTATAAAAATAAAAAAAGAGGTCAGTATAAATATCGGGCTAAATAGAAAAATGGCTATTACGGCACCCAAAATATCAATGAGACGCTTGAAGGGTGAGATTTTGACTCTTAATTCCTCTGTTGTATCGTTTTGAGAATCATCTAAATGAAATTTGTGATGATGTAAAAACTCCATACGCTCTCGTAGATTTTGACAATCAAGAGGCATTTTATAACAATCATCTACCCCTGCTTGTAGGGCACGGCACAAATCACCTTCTTCGTTTTCACGTATAACGGCGATAATCGGTACGCTTGTTGTCAATAAATTTTGCTTAAAAGTACGGACAAAATGAAAGTCATCTTGCGATAACAATGTAAAATCTGCGATAATGCCATAAGGAACGTCTTGTTCTCTTGAAATAGACAATAAGTGATTTTGGTGTTGTAGGATGGTTGCACCTATAATATTACGCACATCATAGTCAGAGAGAGGGGAAACAAATTCTGCCGTGGCACACGAAGCATTGAGCAGATAAAGTTCTTTCAATTTTATTAAGCTGAGAGAAGGTAAAGTTTGAGCCATATTATGTTTGTTAGTGTCGTGGTTAAAAAATCATAAGTTTGTTGAATTTATCAAAGTCGCAAGTTGCGTGTTATGCATATGATTTTATTTGGTTATTTGAAACAATCATTTTTACTTTCGCATACAGCAAAGTTGGATTAAAAGGTTTAGGAATAAAATCCAATATTCCGAGGTCAAAAAGTTCTGCATTTTCATTGGCATCGTTGTTGCCCGAAACGAGTAGGACAGGAATCTGGTTGAACATGCCACTCGACCTTAATTGACGAAGAAATCCAATGCCATTCAAACGAGGCATTTGCATATCTAAAATAATAAGGTCTGGAAAATTACCGGCGGCAAGCCAAGCTAAACCTTCTAAGCCATCCCGTTTAGTTACAACTTGAAATTGCTTTTTGAATGTAAGTCCTAGTAGGAGACGGACGGCATCATGGTCTTCAATAATTAGTATGTTTGCTTTTCGCATAGTTGGTTCATAGTTTGTAAATTACAAAAAATGCTTTGTTTTTATCAAAGCGTTGTTTAATAGCGTAATAATTAAAACAAATCGAAAAAAAATAAACACCTTTTTAGAATATGACTATACAACATTAAACGAGGAAGTAAAAATGAAAAGTTTTATAAGTCAATATCGTATGTTGACGTTTTCAAATGTATAAATAAAAATATTATGTTTTAGCTATAGATTTAAGTGAAGAGCAGCTTTGTTTTGAATGTCTTTGGGATGAAATTATTTCACAACATTTGACTCATTACTTATCTAAATGCAAAGTTACGTCATTCTCAATTTTTTGCAAGTCTTTAACCGAATTTAAGTCACATTTTTTTACTTCTCATAAATTTTGATGTCATGTTTTTTGGACGATATAAATGGTTATTAGTAACAAATTATTGTTTAAAATTAATGATATATTTAAAAATTATATTTTTTATATTAAATAATATGTTGATAATCAGCATTTTATAGATAAAACGGTATGAAACGAATTCTTAATTCAAAATATATTTAAACTATCTGTTTCGTTTACGAAATCTTGCGTTTGCTTTTTGTTAACATATTTTGATGTCACGAATTTTTTTTGTTTTTCACACATATAAAAGTTTGTTTTTTGGATTACACAAAATTTAGCTTCCTTATTTGGGAATATTTTAAAGTCAGACTAACTTTGCTCTTCAACGCTTTTTTTTTGTACAATTATTCAAATATCATAGAGAAAACTTAATTTTTAATGACTTTTATCCTTACTTCCGTTTTTTGGTTACTTCTTTTTATCGTCTTTTACAGCTATGTGGGTTATGGCATCTTGCTAGGCTTGCTTATTAAAATCAAAAATAGATTTTCCACATTAAAAAATACCCCCCCTCAGTATCACGAGCCTGAAGTGACATTTATTGTCGCTGCATATAATGAAGAGGCGTGGATTGAAGACAAAATTCGGAATTCTATAGCATTGGATTATCCAAAAGAAAAAATTTACTTCTTTTTTGTTACCGATGGTTCAAATGATGCAACAGCAGACCGAATAATAAACTTTAAAAATCCTGAGGGGTATCATATCGAACTTTTTCACCAACCTGAACGGCGTGGCAAAATCGCCGCGGTTGAGCGCATTATCCCCTTTGTCAAAACGCCTATTGTTGTGTTTACAGATGCAAATACAGACATCAATCCCGAAGCGATTAAAAAAATTGTCCGTCACTACGCAGATCCCAAAGTAGGTGCTGTGGCGGGTGAAAAGCGTGTTGAAATGTCGGGTGAAGCCAGTGGAGCAGGCGAGGGTATCTATTGGAAGTACGAATCCACTTTGAAAAAATGGGATTCACACCTTTATTCGGCTGTGGGTGCGGCGGGTGAATTGTTTTCAATCCGTACAGCGTTGTATCAACCTGTTGAAACCGACACTTTAATTGAGGATTTTGTGATGACGATGCGTATTGCTCAACGTGGCTATAAAATCGTCTATGAATCAGAAGCGTATGCCGTTGAAGGTCATTCTGCCAATGTTAAAGAAGAATTGAAACGTAAAATCCGTATTTCGGCGGGTGGTTTACAAGCCGTTTGGCGGCTTCGGGCGTTGCTCAATCCATTCAAATATGGTGTGTTTAGTTTTCAATATATTTCGCATCGTGTGTTGCGTTGGACGTTGGCACCTTTAGCTTTGCCACTCATTTTTATCCTTAATTGGTTGCTGATACTGAGGGGGGGCATTTGGACGAATTTATATACTTTTATTTTTTGGGCGCAAGTCGTTTTTTATTTAACGGCTGTTTTGGGGTGGATTTTTGAGCAATTTAAGGTGAAAGTCAAAGCGTTTTATGTACCGTATTATTTTTGTATGATGAATTATTCGGTTTATCGTGGCTTCGGTCGTTTGGTTACAGGGCGGCAATCGGTTGTTTGGGAAAAGTCAAAAAGGGCTTAATATTTGTTAAGTATTGAATAGTAAATATAGCGTATTGAGACCAACCATAACTTACTGAAAATGAATTTATTGCAAGCCTCAATACGACTTAATAAACGACCAAAAGAAACATGAACCATCCCTAATTTAAAATGTTGTAAAATTAGGGATGGTTCATGTTAGTCGCTTTTTTTAACGCTCTATAATAAATGACTTTCGGTCGCTCGATTGATTGTCCTTGATATCAAGGATGTAAGAACCATTGGGTAAGTCATTGACAGACAAGCCATTGCGTACTTTATTAATGGTTGTATTTAAAATAACCTTTCCAGAAATGTCTAATACTTGAACGTCTTTCTCGCCTGATATGTCTTCATTTCCGGATACATAAAGCTTACTTTTTACTGGATTTGGATAGACAGACCATTGTTTGGAACTGGGTTTAAGCCACTCGACAGCAACGGTTTTGGTATAAGTGAAAGCGTTGTCGTTGTCCACCATTTTCAAGCGATAGTAGTTGATGCCATAAAGGGGTTTTCCATCTAAGGTTTCGTATGGATGGGCAGTGCCTTTTGCTGCTTGGGTTTTTATTTCAAGCCACGATTTGCTATCGCTGCTGCGTTCAATTTCAAAACGATTGAAACGAATTTCATTGGCTGTTTGCCAAGTCAATTGCACCCCCTCAGTAATTGGCTGCCCTTGAAAGCTGATGAGTTCAACGGGAACGACTCGGTCTAAAGGCGATTCCCAAATGCTGCGTCCAAAAGTAGCAGCCTTTATTTTGCCAGAGGCATAATGAATTTCTAAATCACGAACGGGAACGGGTGGTAAACCTGTATTAAAAGATTGCCAAGTGGTAGATACTGAGGGGTCTCTATAATAAACGCCTAAGTCTGTTCCGCAGTAGGCAACACCTGAAAGCCCTATTTGTGTCGCGATGGTATTGGCTGAAACAGCGGGCAATCCTGTACTGATATTTGTCCATGATGTGCCACCATTGCTGGTATAAAAGACTTGATTGGTTGACGACGAAGCAATAGAAACATAGACTGCATTCGGATTGTTGACATCTATATGGACATGTAAATGAGTCGTGGTGGGCACTGTTCCCGAAACGTCTGTCCAGTTAGTTCCACCGTCAATTGTTTTATAGATTTTAGAAGCGGTAACGTAATAGATAATTTGGTTGTCGGTACGACAAACATCTATCCATCTGACTTGTCCATTTGAGGGACTAATAGCTGCCCACGTTGTGCCACCGTCCGTACTTTTTATGACCTGATCGCCACCAGAGTACAAAGTATTGGCATCAATTGGGTCTTGCATGAAAGGCGTCACCCAATTGCCTCCTGGAACAGTATAAATGTCTGAAAATGAAGAGCCACCATTGGTTGAACGTCTTAAAACGCCGTTTTGATAGGTACAAAAAAGGCGAGTATTGCTGGTACGGTCAATAAAAGAAATCATACCATCACCGCCTGAAACGGCTGACCAAGTTGACACATTGGTAGTCAAATTTGTACCATTGTCTTGATGCCCACTGATAATCATATTGGCATTTGTCGGCGACAAACCAATGCCGTAGGGTTGGGCAATTGCTAAATTGGTTGAAATATTCGTCCAAGCACTACCACTATACCTATAAACGCCGCCATCGGAGGATGCCAATAAGTTTGTGCCATTAAATTGCAAATCATGGACATCCACATGTGGAATACTTATGTTTGACCACGTTGTACCGCCATTAATGGAGCGATAAATATTCAATCCACCCGCATAAACTGAATCCCGTTTCAAGGGGTCAGCCGCAACACAGAGATTGTACCAGCCTTGACCGTTTGGAATATTAGGAGAAGATGCCATTTTTACAAAACTCGACCCCCCGTCAGTAGAACGATAAAAGCCTTCCATATCGTGACTGGCGTTGGTTGCCATCAAATAGACATAATTGGTATCAACAGGCGAAACATCAATGGAGAAACGCACAGCAGCACTACTTGTCGGTAAGCCACTTGTTATTTGCGTCCAAGTAACGCCATTGTCATAAGAGCGAAGAAACACAGCACCTGTTTTTGAACCTGCAAAAACAGTATTCGTATTTTGTGGATTGAAAGTCAATTCACGAATACTGGACGTATTAACTTGCGTAAATGAAGTGCCCGCATTGGTTGAGCGTCTGATACCGTTTGTACCACCCACTATGATAATATTGGGATTGGTGGGTACAATTAAAATAGAGGTCAATAACACACCATTTGATGTGTAGTTGATGCCCGTTGTTGACCACGTCGTACCGCCATTCGTAGATTTATAAAGCCCTCTGGATGACGGATGATAAACAGCTTGGTCAGCGTCACCTGTCAAGGCATACAGTGTATTACTATTTGAAGGGTCAACAGCCACAGTCGTTACACCCGCTGCGGGAATATCGTTAGAGATAACCGACCACGCTACACCATTAGTGGTTGACTTCCACAATTGACCGGCGGGCGTACATGCATAAAGTGTCGTCGCATTATTGGGGTCAACTATGATGCTGTTAACCCTTCCATTGCCAAACATATTGTTGGTGCTTATGGGTCCAACCACTGACCAATTGGCTGATGCACGCCCATTAAGTTCTTTTAGCTGATCTAAACGTGCCCGATAGTTACTTTCGATTAAAGCATCCATATCACCATTGGTTTCCGACACACGAGGTTCTACCCATTCCGCGATGCGCATGAAGTGAATGATATTTTGATACTCTTCTCTTTCGTGTTCAGCTTGAAAGGCGGGGTCTGTGGGTTCTACATCACCCTGACGAAGGTTGTTGTAATAGGTTTTGAGTTGGGCTTCGTTTTCTTTTAAGAAAGCTGCTTTAATTTCATAGAAGTTTGATGTTTTATCAATCATCTGTAGCCATTTTTGTTGTGCGTCTATTTGTGATGTTGATAAAAAAGTAAGACCAAATGTCAAAAGAACTGATTGGATTTTCATAAAAAATTGAATGAATTTGAGTTTATAGAATTTTGTTTAAATGATTGGTCAGTCTAAAAGCGAATAGGAAGCGTGTATTAAGGACGTAAGTATATATTATTTATTACAATTACCTTGCTGTTTAATATATATTATTTTATAAACTCCGCCCCCCTCAGTATAATAACAAAAAAAATGCCCTCTTTCTGGATATATTATTTTAATGAAGCGGATTTTCAAATAAACCCATAAAAAAAAGTAGCAAATTGAGACCAATCTACTGCTTTTGGCTTCACTTATTCACGTATTTTGTAGGACTAATCAGTTTTATAACAAAGTGTTGAAAGAAATTAAACTGCTCAAATCTCCTTAGTAATTCATTGATTTTGAATAAATTATACTCATATAAAGCCTGAAAATCAATACTATTACGTAACATCAGTAAGTCAGTTATTACGAAACTAAAAATTTAGTAAAATTTACTGAGGGGTATCAAAAAAGGGCAGCTTCATACGAGGCTGTCCTTTTTGCGTTTAAAACTAAATCAATAAAAAATACTTAGAAAGTACTGCTAATTGCTGAAATTCGTGTTTTTTAATTAAATATCAAACAAAATATGG
This sequence comes from Saprospiraceae bacterium, assembly GCA_043744455.1. Classification (GTDB taxonomy): domain Bacteria; phylum Bacteroidota; class Bacteroidia; order Chitinophagales; family Saprospiraceae; genus JAAFJT01. The sequence goes on from JAYTUQ010000161.1 coordinate 18,866, forward strand.
AAATCGTTGATTACACCCCTCAGTATAAAGAGGACTTCAAACGCCTAAACGTTGAATGGATTTCAACCTATTTCACCCTCGAACCACACGACTTGGCGCAATTAGATGACCCCGAAGGTTATATTTTGAGCCACGGGGGTAAAATCTTTTTTGCTAAAAAAGACGATGTTATTATCGGGACTTGCGCACTCATTAAAGTATCACACACAAGCTATGAATTGGCAAAAATGGGTGTATCTCCTTTGTATCAAGGCTTGGGTGCAGGAAAAAAATTAGTCAGTAAAGTCATTGAAGAAGCCAAAAAATTAGGCTGCACCTACTTGTTTTTAGAATCGAATCAAAGACTAAGGACGGCGTTAAATATCTATAAATCAAGCGGTTTTGTAGAAGTAACCATTGGCGAAACGCGTTATGCTCGTGCCGATTTCAAAGCAGAAATGTATCTGTAAGGGCATGATAGAAAATAAACAAAAAATTTATAATATGTTGATAATCAATGGATTGATGAATGAAAATTAATAGTTTAGTTTAATTTTGTTTCCTACGCCATATTCTTTTCATCATTCATGTAAAACTGTTAATTTTATCCAAATGTATATCTGTAATGTTGCTTTCGTAGGCAAATTGCTGTTGCTTTGCACTTTTAAATGCGTTATTCTAACATTTTAATAATAAAACGATTGTATCCGATGAACATATCAAGAGGGTTTTTACTCATCTGCTTACTACCTTTAACCATCCTTTCGGCTCAAAAAACGACCAAAATTAACTTTAAAATCAGTGGGTATACTAAGGGGAGCACTGTTAAACTTTTAGGCTGCTTGTTTGACCAGAATTTCCTTGCAGACACAGCCGTATTGTCCGCCGACGGGAGTGTCTCATTTACCAATGTCGTTGGTTTCAAAGAAGGTCTTTATTACCTTTTGACACCTGATAAAAACAATTTTCAGTTTTTTATTGCGGGTGGTGAGAACAATTTTACGCTCAAAACAGCCAAAGATAACCTCATTATGGGTATGGTGGTCGAAGGTTCACCTGAAAATAAACTGCTATTTGACAACGCGCGTTATCAATCGGCTCTCGAAACAAAGTACAATATACTGAGGCAGCAAGCGAGTACCCTGCAAACCAATACCCCTCAGTATGCTGACTTAACGAAGCAGATGCAAGACTTACTGGATGACCGAGATGTGCAGTTGCAAATCCTCAAACAACAGCATCCAAAAGCCCTTTTTACTAAATTTAAATTAGCGGGACAAAACCCAAAAATTAGAATGGCTTATCGCCCCAATGGTTCTGTTGACAGTTCTATGACGATGTACAATTATCGTCTCGATTGGTGGAATGACGTAGATTTTACCGATGGTCGCTTGATGCGGACACCCGTTTTTTCTACGAAACTAAAAAGGTATATTCAAGAATTTACTGCTCAACATCAAGACTCTCTCATCATATCTTCCGATTATTTATTGGATAAAACTTTGGCTGATAATGAGTTATTTAACGCTGCTGCTTCATGGATTGCAGGACAATTTAAACCAGGCACGACCAAATTGATGGATGGCGAAGCTGTATATTCCCACATTGTTTTGAAATATTTTACCCCACAACGTGTGCAAGGTGTGTCTAAAGAAGACCTTGAAAGTACCCGCAAACGTGCTGCTGAAATGCAAACGAGCCTATTAGGAAAAGTCGGTCAAGACGTTTGGGGGATGGATAAAGACAACCAACGCCGCACACTTTACAGCCTCAAATCAACTTTTAAAATTGTTTATATATACAACCCTGATTGTGAGCATTGCCAAGAGGAAACGCCCAGATTGCGGGCTTTTTATGATAAATGGAAAGCCAAAGGGGTCGAGGTTTTTAGTCTGGTTGCCAATGCAAAAAATCGTGAAGAATGGCTTAATTTCCAAAAAAAATATGGTGTTAATTGGACAGATGTGTATGATCCACAACTCGAAAGCCGTTTCCATGAAAAATATTTTGTGGATATTACACCTGAACTTTACGTTTTGGATAAAAATAATATCATCATCGGTAAAAACCTAAAACCTGAACAGTTGCAAGAACTGTTTGAAAGCGAATTTGCGAAACTGAAATAAGTAGTTCAAAGTATATAGTCGTGCGTATTGAGACTTATAACTTGCTGATAATCAATGCAGAAAACACTCAATACGCATTACTTTAAACGCTTAACTACTTTGGACAAATGTACAGGCTGTTTACAAGTGCCTTCATTCTGCTTTCTCTAATACAGGTACTAAATGGTCAATTTCTTTCCTTTCAAACGTATGTAAATTGCCTAAATCCACCGTCGCCTGCCCCTCAGTATTGAAGCCAAACAGTTTAATGAACTTTGCACCCCATGCCATTTCTTCTAAGGAATAAGAATATCTGGAATAAACATTTTGGTCAAAAGTATCATCAAAACCATTCAGTAAAATCATGACTTCTGGCAATGATTTCTCAAAATCTGCTTGTGTCATGCCATAAAAAGGGCTGTTTTCATCAATCGGATGCACAATTGTCCATGAAGATGGGAAAAAAGTAATAGTATCACGCTCCAAAGCCAACGCCATAAAGCGACGAATCGGATTGCCCGCCGCATCTAATGAGTCAAAATCGAGTAAACTGACGGTTAATTGTGCCTTCATATTCATCAAACTTGAATTATAGAGGTTGCCAATACGTAGCATGAAAGCGGTTATTTCTTGTCCCTGCCATGTAAAAGGCGCTATAACTGCTTTTTCTGAATAAATCAGAATCGAAGGTGCTTTTGAAAAACGGGCGTACAAAATACCTGTAATAATCGCAAAACTCATCAAACCGACCAATGCCTCAAGCGATGCCAGCGCACTGACGCCAAAGCCCATCGGGTTGACGCGCCCATAACCCACCGTCGTTAAGGTTTGAGCCGAAAAGAAGTAAACTTCCCAAAATTTGGACATTTCATTGTTGTACATCATACCCGTCAATTCGTGAATGCCCACCATATAATATAGAGCGACAAAAATGCCATTGACCATCGTGTACCATAAAGCAATAACCAGCATTAAGCGCAGCCACGTTGCTGTTATCAAAAAATGAAAAACATTAAAGGTTTGATAAAAGGGCATTCCTAAACGTATATAGTTGTACGTCCCGTCACGATTGATGAGTCGCCGTTGTCGGGCATCGGTTGTACCAAAACCGAGTTCTTTGCTTTCTTGTTGTAACACTTTTTTTTTGAAAAAACGTCTTTCTATTGCCATAAGTAATTGTCAGTCAATTGGTTAGTAAATATTTGAAAGATTAGGGGAATTTTTTTAAATTCCCCTAATCTGCATACCCCCTCAGTATAAAGCTACAAAAACATCCACCCAGTCTGATTAGAAGATACTACGAAGCAGGAAACTCGACAAAATTACGCGGCGTTTCGTACAACCGCACTTTTATATCCAATGAAGGTTCAATGCACCCCCTCAGTATGTGCCATATTACAACGACAATATTCTCTGCCGTAGGGTTCAAATCGCGAAATTCAACGGTGTCAATATTCAGATTTTTATGGTCAAACCGATGCTCAATTTCTTCTTTTATGATTTTTGATAATTTGCCCAAATCGTAAACGTAACCTGTTTCAGGGTCAATTTCGCCTATCAATTGTACTTCCAATTCATAATTATGCCCATGATAACTCGGATTATTGCACAGACCAAACACTTGTCGATTTTTTTCATCAGACCATTTGGGGTTATGCAGACGGTGGGCAGCGTTAAAATGTGCTTTTCGGAAAACAGAAACTTTCATATTTATATGTATGAATGTGTGAATGATGGATTTTTTAACAAAATTAACAAAGCAAAGTTTCAATTGAAATATAAAAGGGTAAAATTAGTGAAATACCCATTTTCGTCGTTAATGTCTCCAACTCTGTCGTGTTTTAACACGACTCGTTGATTAAAACTGTTAAAAAAATGTTATCTTAACGGTTCTCAATTTAGAACTTTTTTTAAACAATTATTCACCATATTAAAAATAGAAAGACACATGACATTAGTTATTTTAGGCTGTATTTTATTAGCCGTCAGTTACATTTTGATGGGTTTGGACAATCGCCAAGTCGTTCAAGCCTCAAAAAGCGTTCGTATGGTAAGCATTGCCCTCATCGGTTTGGGTTTAGTGACTGCTTGTATTAAACAAATTGACGCAGGCGAAGTAGGTGTACAAAAGTTGTTTGGTAAAGTAGAAGATCGCGTGTTAGAAAGTGGTTTGAATTTCGTCAACCCGCTTGTCAGCGTAACAACTATGAATATCCAAACGCAAAACTACACTATGTCAGGCGTGCATGGCGAAGGAGAAAAAGAAGGGGACGATGCTATCCGAATCCTGTCAACAGATGGGTTGGAGTTGACAATTGACTTGACTGTTTTGTACCATGTCAATAAAACAGAAGCCCCACGCATCGTTCGTGAAATCGGTAAGGACATAGAAGATGTCATTGTACGACCTGTTACACGCACAAAAATCAGGGATAATGCCGTATATTATACAGCGATTGACCTTTACTCAAACAAACGCGAAGAATTCCAAAGCCGTATTTTCAAGGATATTGATACCATTTTCAAGCAACGCGGATTGACTTTAGAGCAATTGCTCATTCGCAATATTGCCTTGCCAGAGTCGGTCAAAGAAGCGATTGAAAAGAAAATCAATGCCGAACAAGATGCTCAAAAAATGCAATACGTCTTGCAAAAAGAGAAGCAAGAGGCAGAACGCAAACGCGTCGAAGCGCAAGGTATCGCCGATTATCAACGCATTTTGTCAACAGGTTTGAGCGATAAAATGCTGCAATACGAACAGATTAAAGCGCAAAAAGAATTGGCTTTGTCCGCCAACGCCAAAGTAATTATTATGAATGGCAAATCTGCACCGATACTGATTGGGCAGTAAAATTTGCTTGAATATCCAATAAAAAGCCGCTTTTGTCTATCAAAAGTGGCTTTTGTTTTTAGAAAAACGACTTTCGTATTTTTGGAAAATGCTAAAATGACCCCCCTTCCCGATAATATCGGGATTTCGTACCTCAACAGTATAAAAACAGAAAATCAGACTCAATTTGTGAAATATGATGAATTTTAGTGAAATATTAAAAATGTCTCTCGAATCCATCCGCACCAATGCTTTGCGGTCGGTATTGACTTTGCTTATCATTGCCGTCGGCATCATGTCGTTGGTCGGCATATTGGCGGCATTAGATTCCGTCCTCAACTCGCTCAATGAAAGTTTTAACAGTTTGGGCAGCAATTCTTTTACAATTGAACGCAAATTTCAAGACATCAAAGGCAACCGAGGCGGCAGACGCGCCAAAGTGGGAGAACCGATTGACTTTGACCAAGCACAAGAATTTAAAGAACGTTTTGACTACCCAGCAAAGGTGACGATTTCGATAAATGCCGCTGGCAATGCCGTGGTGCAACGAGGTGATAAAAAAACAAATCCAACTGTCTCTGTTACGGGTGTAGACGAAAATTACTTGGACGTCAAAGGTATGGACTTGACAATGGGGCGTAATTTTTCGGACAATGAGATACAGTCAGGTGTCAACAAAGCCATAATCGGTAGTGAAATCGTCAAATTACTGTTCGACAACGATGAGCAAAAAGCCGTCAACAACGATATTTCAATCGGCAATCTTCGTTATCGCATCGTCGGAGTATTGAAATCAAAAGGTTCTGGCGGCGGTTCACAAGGTGCGGACAGGACAGTCATTATCCCTTTGTTGAATTCCAAACAAGTCTATGATTCAAAAGGTAATGATTACAGCATCAATGTCGCAACCGCTTCAGCGACGGATATGGAAGCCGCAACAGACATGAGTACAGGACTTTTTAGGCAGGTGAGGAGGCTCCGCGTTGACAAAGACAATGATTTTGAAATTACCAAATCCGATGGACTTTTGTCCATTTTGAAGGAAAATACCGTTACAATTCGTTGGGCAACGATTGCGATTGGCTTAATTACGCTACTCGGTGCGTCTATTGGTTTGATGAACATTATGCTTGTGAGCGTTACAGAACGCACCCGCGAAATTGGTATCCGCAAAGCATTAGGGGCGACTCGGTCAAGTATTTTGTCTCAATTTTTGACAGAAGCGATTATGATTTGTCAAATGGGCGGTTTAGTGGGTATATTTTTAGGCGTTTTGGCGGGTTTGGGTGTATCGGTGGGCATGAAAAGCACTTTTCACATGCCTTGGGCTTGGATAACTTTGGGTATCGTTACTTGTTTTGTCGTTGGCTTGTTTGCTGGGCTTTATCCTGCTTTAAAAGCGGCAAGACTTGACCCTATCGAATCTTTACGGTATGAATAAGACATTCAATATCCCCCTCAGTATGCAAGGCACTTAGGATGATGCGCGTAATCGGTAGGTCAGTTGGTTTGGGATATGAAAAGCTCGAAATCAATATTTTATGCTTTAATAAATAATGAAATAAGTCTTTTTGTTGCGTAAAAAAAACGGGATACTTAGGTAAGTACGTAATAGGCAAATGAGGTATTTGTGAAAGGGCAACCTTGAATTGTTGAATATTTTTTTGCAAAACAGCACGAGCTTCTGTATAGACTTTTTGTGAATGCAAAAAAGCAAAAAGATAAGCGGGGACAATTGGCGAAGCACCGACAAATAAAGGGTTTTGACGGACTGTAGTGATCGTTTTTTTATCTCCTAATATCACGCCACCTGGCAAACCGACGGCTTTGGCAAGCGATGCAATAACAATGAGGTTAATATTGTCTTTATCCCCAATTTCATTTTTAATGTTATGAAAAATACCAGACCCCTCAGTACCTGTAATGCCGATGCCATGCGAGTCATCAAATAATAGGGTAATAGGCGTATCAGTGGGCAAATTTTTTATCCATGAAAAATCATATGACTCGCCACGCAAGGGATCAATCGCATTTGTAGCAATGACGACAGCACTTTTTTCTTCTTCAACAATTCCAACTATTTTTTGTGAAAAATCAGCCTCATTTTGAAAAAAATATGGCGCGAACGCTCCATCAAGCTGAAAGCATGACTGAGGGGGCAGATTCGGTTGCCAAACGGCAGGATGTGCAGAGGGTGCTAATATAAATCTTTGATTATTAAGGCTTTGTACAACTAATTGCCCCGCCATCAGACCTGAAGTGACTGTTAAAGCAGCCTCTGAACCCATCCATTTTGCTATAAAATCTTCTGCTTCATCATAAATTTTTAGCTGAACATTATTATTCCGTGAAGCGGAAAAGATAGTCCCGTATTGATGAAAACCTTCTATCAAAGCGGCTTTAAAATCGGGCTGATGTCCCATACCTAAATAGGATGTACCGCTGAAAAACAGGTGCTCCTCGCCGTTGAGGTATATGGTTCGACTGGGTAGGTGGTCTATTATTGTGGTCATAAATTTATTCTATCAGTTGCCTTACTTCGCTTATCATTTTGCCATCGGTTTTCTTCAAATAAGTATGATTAAAAAATTGTCTTTTAATGCAAAAATAATCATTGTGACGATTTTTGTTTGAAAAAGGCGACCAAAACCCTATGCCTAATCTCCAATTATATACTTTTGCGCTCTTTTTCACTCGACATATATCTTCATAATGACCACAAAACGTTTTCCGACCCTCGTATGGGTTGCCTTTGTTGCTGTTTGTATTGTTTGGGGTACGACCTATTTCGGCATCAAAGTAGCGATGGAGTATTTCCCACCGTTCTATTTTTCAGCGTTTCGACATGGGGCTGCGGGTGTTATTTTTCTGCTTTTGTACCTTACACAGTCCCGTCAAATACCAACTTGGGCAGACATAAAAAACGGTTCAATAGCAGGGATTTTTATGATAACAGGTGGTAATGCACTGTTGTCTTGGGCAGTGAAGTACATTTCAAGTGGCTTAGCAGGTATTTTGAGCGCGACAGCACCCATTTTCATCACTTTGATGAGTATTTATGCTTTTCCAAATTTTAAAATTAC
>JAYTUQ010000162.1:0-7155 GCA_043744455.1 Saprospiraceae bacterium
CCAAGACTTTATAGACTTTTTTGCCGATGACATTATTCAAAAAATGGCAATGACAGGCAAAAAAGAACAAGTTGAAGAAGTTATTAAAAAAATGCCGTCCGTGCCTATTCAGAATTTGATGTTTAAAAACAAAGGCAATTTGCGCTTTGAAGATGTCTCAAAACAATGGGGTTTGGCAGACAAAACCTTTTCAAATGGCGCGGCTTATGGCGATTTGGACAACGATGGCGATTTAGATTTAGTCGTCAACAATGTCAACCAGGAGGCTTTAGTGTATCAAAACAACACAACAAAAGACACTTCAGTGGCTTATATCGGCTTTTTACTGAGGGGGGGTGAAAAGAATACTTTTGCTATTGGTTCAAAAATTCAAGTGTTTAGTGGTGGTCAAATTTATCAAAAAGAAAATATTCCGACACGTGGCTTTCAATCGTCAATGGATTACAAACAGATGATTGGTTTGCCGAAAGGTCAAAAAGTAGACAGTATTTTGATTTATTGGTATGACAGAACTTACACAAAACTCCTTGATTATCAATTGAATAAACTCAATACCATTGATTATAAAACGAGTAAAAGAACAAAAGCGGATTATAAAAAAGTCATTGAACAACCGATTTTAAAAGCTGATGAAACAATAGTTAATGCATTGCCGACTCATGTTGAAGACCCTCAAATCGATTTTTATGCAGAAAGAACCATTCCGATGATGCTTTCGAAAGAAGGGCCAAAATTAGCCGTTGGCGATATCAATGGCGATGGGCTCGATGATGTATATATATGTGGGGCAAGAGGTCAAAAAAAGGAAATTTATATACAACAAAACAACACTTTCAAAGTGTTGAATAACCCTGAAATTGCAAAATTCATTCCTTTTGAAGACACCGCCGCCGAGTTTTTTGATGCTGATGGCGATGGTGATTTAGATTTATACGTTGGTTCGGGTGGTAATTTTATGGCGGCGGGTGAAAGGGAAAATCAAGACCGCTTGTTTTTTAACGATGGCAAAGGCAATTTTACGATGCACGCAGGTTCATTGCCTACAAATGGCATGAACACTTCGGTTGTCATTGCCAACGATTATGATGGCGATGGTGATTTGGATTTGTTCGTCGGCAGCCGCAGTACACCGCTTATGTATGGTGTTTCGCCTAAAAATTATCTCTTTCAAAACGATGGGCATGGAAAATTTACAGATGTGACCCCCTCAGTATCGCCGCAATTAGACCACATCGGTATGGTCACTGATGCGAAATGGGCAGATATTGATGGTGATAAAAAGAATGAGTTGATTGTGGTGGGCGAATGGATGCCGCCAACTGTTTTCAAATATAACAACGGCAAGTTAGAAGCCTTGAAAAACGATATTTTCAAAGATAAAAATGGCTTTTGGTATGCTGTAAACGTGGCTGATCTCGACGGAGACGGTGATTTGGACATGGTTTTGGGCAATACAGGTGAAAATTGCTACCTCGCTGACCGCAACGAACCACCGATTAAACTTTGGTTGAACGATTTTGACAGCAATGGATATATGGAAAAAATCCTTTCATATACCGTCAAGGGCAAAGATTTACCAGTTATTATGAAGCGCGATATGGTGAAAGAAATGCCAATTTTGAAAAAACAAGTGCTTAAACACCATGATTACGCTAAGAAAACGATTCAAGAGCTTTTTCCAAAAGATAAAATCAAATCAGCAGATGTCAAACAGGTTGACTATTTCAAATCTGTCATAGCGATTAACAATGGCAAGGGTAATTTTACGCTCAAAGAATTGCCTTTGGAAACACAGTTGTCGTCCGTTTGTGCCATTTATGTCGGCGATGTTAATGGCGATGGCAAACCTGATATTATCACTGGCGGCAACAATTTTAACTACCTACCACAGTTCGGACGCATTGATGGCAGTTATGGCGAAGTCTTGTTAAATAAAGGCAATATGGATTTTGGAGCCGTTCGTTTTCCACGCAGTGGCTTGTTCATTAAAGGCATGATGCGTGATATTAAACCTTTGAAAATCAAAGGTTTAGACTATTTGATGATAGCTGTTAATAATGAGAAAGTAAGACTTTTCCAAATCAATGGAGGTGCAAAAAAAATGTTATACTGAGGGGTAATAGATTAACTCTTTAAGAGGTATTTCTACAATATATTCATTTTTTATGATATTAATAATTATGTGTTTATGAAAACGAAAGCAGTTATTTTCTTTTTTTTAGGTGTCTTACTATGTCTTCCCGCTTGTCGAAATTCAAGTGAAAAAAAATTGGCAGATGTAGAAAAACAAGAATTAGCGACAGGCATACGCTACGACAGCCTTTTTTTAGGTCTCTCTTTGGGTATGACAAAGCGTGAATTTTTTGACTATTGTTTGGGCATGAACAAAAAAGGCATTTTTACTGAGGGGAGTGATAAAACGGTGGAATATGTTTTGGGTAAAAAGAACTTCCATTTTCCACTACAAATGAATTTTTATCCGCATTTTAAAGAAGATAAAATCAGCGACTTACCCATCAAATTCACATATAAAGGTATTGACCTATCTTACCCAAACGGGCAAACGGAAAAATTGGCAGAAGATGTCAAAAAACTGATGGAAGAGTGGTATGGTGAAGGTTTTTTTATAACGCCATTGCCCAACGGCGGTAAAGGTTATGCAAAAATATTGGGCAATCGGCGCATCCTTATTTTTTCGGAAAAAGAATATGAGATAATGGTAATAATTAAAGATTTAACTTCAGAAAGTCAATAAGCCGTATAAAACTTTGTAAAAAAGGTTTTTATAAATAATGATAAGAATGTATAAGATTAAAAATATAGTCCTTGGTTTAGGTCTTTTATTCCTTTTCGCTTGTCAAAAAACATCAAAACAAGAACAAGCAGGCGCACCCGTTTTCAAACTCTTAGAAGCTGAACAAACAGGTATTGACTTCTCAAATGACTTGACGGTAAATTTAGATTTTAATATTTTTAAGTATATGTATTACTACAACGGCGCAGGTCTTGGGGTTGGTGATTTCAACAACGATGGACTTTTAGATGTGTTTTTTACGGGCAATCGCGTGCCGAATAAGTTGTATTTGAACAAAGGCGGTTTGAAATTTCAAGATATTACTGAGGGGGCAGGTTTCGTCAAAAATAATGATTGGTCGAATGGGGTCGCAGTCGTGGATATCAATCAAGATGGACTTTTGGATATTTATATCAGTGTGGTAGGCAATTATTTGCAGTTGCAAAGTCATAATAAATTGTATATCAATAAAGGTGTTTCCTCCTCTGGGGGGCAAGGGGGGCTTGGTATCCCGCAATTTGAAGAAGAATCGAAGCAATATGGCTTAGATTTGGTCGGTTTTGGCACCCAAGCCACGTTTTTTGACTATGATTTGGATGGCGATTTGGACATGTTTCAACTCAATCACTCGCTCCACAACAACGGTACTTTTGGTCCTCGTGCCGTTTTTCAACAAGGCAAAAACCAATTTCACCCGCTTTCAGGCGACCGTTTTTTTAGAAATGATGCCATCCCACCTTTGGGGGGACAGAAGGGAGGATATGTTGAAATTACACGAACCGTTGGCATTTACAGCAATGCGTTGGGCTATGGTTTGGGTTTAGCGGTTGGCGATATTAACCGAGATGGTTATCCTGATTTCTATATTGGAAATGATTTTCATGAGAACGATTACCTTTACATCAATCAAAAAAACGGCACTTTCAAGGAGCAAATCAATGATTATATCAATCATACGAGTAATTTTAGCATGGGCGTGGACATCGGTGACTTGAATAATGATGGTTGGAACGATATCATGAGCCTCGATATGCAGCCTTATATCCCCTCGATATTAAAGGCTTCGGAGGGCGAAGATGCGTATGGTATTTACCAGTTTAAGCGCAATTATGGTTACAATTATCAATATGCCCGCAATGCTTTGCAAATCAATAATGGCAACGGAACGATGAGCGAAGTGGCGACTTATTCGGGCATTCAAGCCACAGATTGGTCGTGGGCAACCTTATTTTTTGATTATGACAACGATGGACATAAAGATATTTTTGTGAGCAATGGCATTCCCAAAAGAATGAATGATATTGACTATATCAAATTTGCTTCTGCCGATGAATTTCAATCCAAAATCTATGATGGTACATTGAAAGACAAGGATTTAGATATGATTAGAAATATGCCTGAGATAAAATTAGATAATAAATTATTTCGCAATTCAGGCAATTTACACTTCAAAGACCAACAGTTTTCGATTCAAAATAATAAGGTTTCGTACTCAAACGGGGCGGCTTATGCCGACTTAGATAATGATGGTGATTTGGACATTATTACAACAAATATCAACGACAAGGCTTTTGTTTATGAAAATATTGCACCGCATGATTCAGCGCATCAAATGCTGACTTTAAAATTGGTTGGTTCTGAAAAAAACCGCAATGCAATTGGCAGTAAATTGATTGCATACACGAAGGATTCGGTTATGGTCTATGAAAAATATCCCACACATGGCTTTCAATCGAGTATGGAAACGCCTTTGTATGCAGGTTTGGGCAACCCTCAAAATATAGACAGTTTGGTGCTTGTTTGGACGGATAATACGTTTCAAAAGTTGGATAAAACGGCTTTGAAATGGCAAGGCGCAAATGAAGTGGTTTATAAAAAAGGTTTGCAAAAATTTGATTATCAACGTTTTACCCCCCCGCTTCCCCCCCTCAGTAAAATAAGCGACATTACAGCGCAAACAAAATTAGATTTTACACATAAAGAAAATGATTTTGTAGAACTCGACCGCGAGCCACTTTTGCCGCATTTAACTTCAACAGATGGACCCGCCTTAGCGGTCGGTGACATCAATGGCGATGGCTTAGATGATGTGTTTTTAGGCAATGCTAAATGGGAAAAAGCAGGTTTGTTTTTGCAAAAAAAAGAGGGTACTTTTTCTAAATTGCCTTGTCCTGCGCTTGATATTGACAGCACTTATGAAGACGTTGATGCATTGTTAATTGACGTGGACAATGACAACGATAAGGATTTAGTGGTCGGTACAGGCGGCAATGAATTTTACAATAATAATGAAAAGCAACAGTCTCGCGTCTATCTGAACGACGGAAAAGGCAATTTTACACGTCTTGCCGATGCTTTCAAGGGCATTTATTCGACAGTCAGCACTTTACAAGCCTTCGATTTTAATGGCGATGGCTTTTTAGACCTTTTTTTGGGTGCCCGTTCGGTCGTTTGGGCTTATGGTGAAACGCCACATTCGTATCTTTTGCAGAATGATGGGCACGGACATTTCTCGGATGTGACCCCTCAGTATAACAAGGATTTAGGGGCGATTGGTATGGTCAAAAATGCAACTTTGGTTGACCTCAATAAAGATGGCAAACAAGACCTCATTGTAGCCGTCGAATGGGATGGGATTTATGCATTTATGCAAGAAAATAACGCATTTAAGACGGTAAAACTAACGGAAAAGAAAGGTTGGTGGAATTTTTTACTGCCTTATGATTTGGATAATGACGGCGATATTGACTTCATTGTTGGCAATTTAGGCGAAAATTCAAGGCTGAAAGCGAGTGAAAAAGAGCCTGTTCGGATGTATTATAATGACTACGATGACAATGGTAAAAAAGAGCAAATTGTCACATCATACTTGCAAGGCAAAGAGCATGTGTTTGCCACTATTGCGGATTTGCAGAAGCAAGTGCCGATATTGAAAAAGAAAATCTTGTATGCCCGTAAGTTTGCAGAAATGAGTTTGGAAGAGATTTTTACAACTGAAAAGCTCAAAAAAGCAAAAAAATATGAAGCCAATTACTTTGATAATGCCGTTTTGATGAATCAAGGTAATGGCAAATTCGAGACGGTTTCGTTGCCCGATTTAGCGCAACTAACACCTTATATGACGGCTCAAATTATAGATGCCAATGGTGATAATCTGCCCGATGTATTGTTGTATGGCAATTATTTTGGCAATAACATTCAATTAGGACGTTATGACGCTGATTTTGGTAAAATATTAATTAACAAAGGAAACTGCCAATTTGATGTCCGAAATACTGAGGGGGTGCAAATTAAGGGTGAAGTGCGGCGCATGTTGCCGATTCAAGTTGGGAAACAAAAAGCATTTATTTTAGGTATTAACAATGAAAAAGTAAGGATTTTGGAGATAAATAAGTTAAAACGTTAGGGAAACTTTTAAAAATTTTTCAAACGTGGGCGTAAATTCCGAAAAATTATGAAGGGCAATTTTTACTGAGGGGTAAAATTTGCCCTTCTTTTTTGTCTATGACCAAATTATAATAACATTTGAAAAGTTCTTGAAAATTTCGGGATGAAGTTTTTTAAACAAATAAGGGTTTTGAAAGGTTATGGATAACTGTTACACGCTCAAAAAGGAAATAGAATTTATCACATATTTAAAATATTAAAACAATGCTCAATTTTGAATTTAGAAATCCGACTAAAATTATTTTTGGTAAAGGACAAATTGCGAAAATTGCTAAAGAAATACCCCCTCAATCAAACGTCCTTTTGTTGTATGGCGGCGGTAGCATCAAACAAAATGGTATCTATGAACAAGTCAAAACAGCTTTAAAAGACTTTAAGGTTGTTGAATTTGGTGGTATTCCTGCCAATCCTGAATATGCTGTCTTGATGGAGGCTTTGGACATTATCAAGGCGCAAAATATCAACTACCTGTTGGATGGGCTTGGGTGAGCATAAAAATATCAAGCCTGCCGATGTCGAAAAGATTGTCGAAATGAGCTATTAAGTTCAGAAACGCAATACAACAAATTCTCATAAGCCACCTTCATCCGATGGCTTAACGAAACAACCTGCGCTACCTCGTAAAGTTGGAGGTAAAACAGGTGGGCAAAAAGGACATAGCGGTCAGACCTTAAAAATGGTATCAGATATAGATGACATTGTCGTTCACAAGCCCGAAAGGTGTCGGCGTTGTGGGACACCGCTGAGTACACAGACATTTAGCTTGTGTGACAAACGCCAAGTATTTGAAATTCCGCCGCCCCGCTTAATCGTGACCCAACATGTACTTTGTAACAGTCATCTATTTCGAGAACTCCATGCGGCTTCTCAAAGAGGTTTCGACTGGGCACAATCCCTCAAAAACCATATTTTTG
>JAYTUQ010000163.1:0-7149 GCA_043744455.1 Saprospiraceae bacterium
GCCTCGCAATGCGTCAATTTGTTCAATTCTTTTCATTGTAATGTCTTGCATTTTTACTTATAAAATTATTGTTGTAAAGTGTCGCTCTACAATGACCGCCAACTCGCTAATAGACGCATGTTTTAATCAAAATCACACATCGAAAAACAAGTAAACTGCTGTTAAAGAACAAGTTATAAAATAATTTTTAATTAAACTGTTGATAGCGACAATACAAAATGCGCATTGCGTTTTTTGTATTGTCGCTCAACATTTAGCAAATATATACTTTTACTTTTACATTTTATCCAAAGGACTAATAATTTTTTTAATGCTTTGATTACTAATGTGTAAGTCTATTTGAAGCCCAAAACGAGCTCTATACTGAGGGGTATCCACCACATACCCAAGTTGCCAATTAATGTTACTTTGTTAAGTCCTCTCATAGTTAAGTTTTGGTTTGTTGATAAAATAATGTGTATAACAATTTCAAAAACCTTATTTGCGAAATTATTTCCTTCATAAAAGATTTCAAAAACGTTATTGGCGAAATTATTTCCTTCATAAAAGATTTTAAAAACGTTATTGGCGAAATTATTTCTTTTATAAAAAAATTCAAAAACGTTATTCGCGAGATTATTTCTTTTATAAAAAACAATCACCCTTTTTTCTCCGCCACATTCATTAGATGTTTATTTTTACAATAATTTTGAAGCCTTAAACGTATTCTAAGATAAACAGCCACAAATGAAGCCACTACCGCCTATCATCAATCACGAGGATCCGCTTCGACCGTACACGCCACTACCGAAGCCTAAGAAAAAGCAATGGGGAAAGGTGAAAAAAATATTGTGGGTCACGACACTCACCTCAGCTTTGCTGTTTTCATTGCTCATTATTGTAGCCGGTATTATGGAAGGAAAAATTGGTAGCATGGTCGTCAAAGAAGCGAATAAACAATTGAAGACCAAGCTCGCCGTTCAGAAGTTTAGTATTTCGTTAATTAGTGATTTTCCGCGCGTATCCGCACAATTGGAAGGTGTTTTTTTGAATGATGCCTTCGGTAGTCCGTTGTTGAAAGCACGGACAGTGGCGTTGCAATTCAGTTTGTTTAGTATTTTTAAAGACAATATTACCATCAGTTCTATCGTGATTAAAGATGGGGTACTTGTCTTGAAAACTGATGCCAAAGGGCGCAATAATTATGATATAGTCAAACCATCCACCGATAAAAAACCATCGTCCGTTTCCCTATCCATCGATAAAGCTACCTTGCAAAATATGCGGTTTGTTTATATCAGCGTACCCGATAAACAAAATGCGGATTTGACCATTAAAAGTGGATTGGTTTCGGGCAAATTCGGTTCTAAAAACTTTACGCTGAAGAGCTCGGCGGATATGAATATTGTTTCTGTTAATAATAATGGTCAAAAGTTTTTGAATAATAAACCCCTCAGTTATGATGCTCGCATAGCGGTAGATATGGTGAAAAATATTTATCAATTCGATAATATTGCTTTGAAAGTTGCAAATGTGCCTTTGCCATTTGTTGAAGAAGTAAAAAAAACATTGGAAAAGAAGTAAAAATAATTGAGTTTATAGTTATTGCGCTTTTAGGTTTATATCTAAAAGCGTATTTATTTTCCAATCCCTCAGTATCCAAACAGTTTAAGCCATCCATTTCTAAGAATTTCCACATCACGCCAAACGTCATAGTCTTTGGCATAAAGCAGATTCAGCCGCTTAATCGTCGGTTCGTTCAAAACAGATTTATTGACAGCATCCGTCGGTGATAAAATACCATGTCTAAGTTTTGGTAAGTTGTCAACCACCCCCTCAGTATAACCGACTAATGTAGCGCTACCGATAATCATGTGTAAAATATTTTTCAAAAAAGACAAACGATTTTTAGCAAAAAGAATCAAAATAGGGCTTAAAATCCCTAAAAAGCAACCCACAACGATGTCAAAAAGGCGTTTGTTGCGCTTGTGGATAGGTTGAGCGATATTGAACCGAATGTCAATCGTATAAAGTTCTCCTCGTGTATTTTTATCCGATGAACCAATAATAGAGAGACTTTCTTCGGGTACAATTCGCATCTCAATACCTGCACCGAGGCGGCTCATCCACGCCATAATATCGTTAGTTGACACATCTTTTGAACAAAAAATCACTTCTTCGACGCGGTAAATCCTAATAATTTCGTCTAATTGCCGCAAACTACCCAAAAAAGCATGGTGGTCATCGGTTTCTACTGCACTCACAATACCGATATGGTTTTTAACAACGCCCACGTTATTGAGCAACGATTTGACCCGTTCCACTTCCGTTTTTGAACCCACTATGACTAGGTTTTTGACCCCCTCAGTACCGAGTTTAAAATTTTTATTTTTTATAAAATGAATTAAAAACCGCAAGGAAAGAACTGAAACGGCTGCCCATAACGCCCCCAAAATAATCAACATACGCGAAGAACGCAGACTTAAATCCAAAAAACCATACACGGCTGCCAATAAAATTGTCCCTAGAAACACACCCCTCAGTATGCGTCGCAACGAAAAGGGCGCATCGTAACCGCCACTTAAGTAAATACTCGACAACCAAATCGTTGTATAAATAGGGGCATTGATTAACAAAAAATCAGGTTTGATATACTCAGGCTCATTGAAATAATAACTGCCCCAAAAACCTTTGAGCCACCATAAACCTATGAAAATCAAGGCAGTATCTGCCAAGGGTAAGAAAAGAGTTTTAAAAAAATGCGTCGTGACCGTCAAAGCTGCCCTTATCCACACCGCTGCTTGCATGAGGGTGATAAATGCCGTCGCTTGTTGCCCTTTGAAGTGTTTTTTAGCAAAAATTATCATCGCGCCGTAAAACACACGGACGTAATTGAGACTGCCTTTTTTAGTCGATTCGCCTTTGTAATGTATAATCGTCGTATCGCCAAAATAATAATTTTTAAAACCACCTTTGACGATGCGATAGGATAGGTCAATGTCTTCGCCATACATAAAAAAATCTTCGTCGAGCAAACCCACTTTATCCAAAACTGACCGGCGCATCAGCATAAACGAACCGACTAATACATCAATAGGGTAGGTGCCCGTTTCGGACAAATGACCGAGGTAATAACCGTTGAAAATAGGCGATTTTGGAAACAAACGCGACAAACCAAACGACTTACAAAAGGCGACCCACGGCGTAGGAAATCCGCGTTTAGATTCAGGTAAAAACGTCCCAGATCCATCAATAGTTCTAACACCCAGACCGCCGATATCAGCGTGTAAGTCCACAAAAGACAATGTTTTATGAAAAGTATCTTCTTGAACAACGGTATCTGGATTTAATAATAAAACGTATTCCGTAGTTGATGCTCTGATGGCTTGATTATTGGCTTTTGAAAACCCGACATTGTCTCGATTGACGATGAGTTTTACTTCTGGAAACTTCTCTTGCACCATCGCCACCGAGTCGTCAACAGAATTGTTATCAATCACCCACGTCTCGACGGCAAGCCCAACCGATGCTTTCCGCACCGAGAGTAGGGCTTGTTCGAGAAAATGCCGAACATTGTAGTTGACGATAATGACAGCGAGTTTCATATTTTGGCAAAAATAAAAAGAAAAGCGACCCCCTCAGTAGGAAGTCGCTTTTTGATGTAAAAAGGTATAAAATGTTTATTCAAAAATATCTTTTAACGGAATTTCAAAACCTTCAATGACAAAAGATTTTAGGGTATTCTCTATTGTTAAAACATTTAATCTAACCAATTCATTTTCAATGTTTTCGTATTGAATAAGTGTTTGTTTTTCAGGTAAAATAAGCCAATATTCTTTAACACCAGTTGATTCATAAACGTGCTTTTTGTAGCTCAAATCTGTCACCGAATTACTGGGGGATTTTATTTCAACAACTAAATCAGGTACGCCATCTACTTGTTTTTTGATGATATGCTCACGTTCCTTTGAGACAAAAAGCAAATCAGGTTGCAATGTATCATGCGGTGAAAAAATGGTATCCATTGGTGCAGCCAGAACTTTACCTAACTGACGTGAACGAACGTACTGCCAAATAGAGGCGGACAAATTCATTGAAATTGTTTGATGATAACCTGTTGGTGTTGGCATATAAATAATATTTCCGTTGTGTAGTTCATAATTCCCACTATCTGGCGGTGTCAATTTCGCATAGTCGTCGTAGGTCAACAACTTTGGATTGCGAATACGCACTTTTTTATCACCGATTAATACCGTCATATCTTTTTTATTTTTGACAAAAGTAACGATTTTTGGTTAAATAAAAAAGCGACCCCCTCAGTAAAGGAAGCCGCTTTTCGCGAATTTTGAAAGTTCAAACTATCTTGCAACAATAGCATCATTATTTTTAATAAGGCTTTTTGTTTGTTGTTTCATATTCTCCACAACCGTCATCAATAAAGCATCATCGGTTGGAAAAGGCGTAGGACGACTACCCAAACGGCAAGCGGTTTCATGCCGTAAAGCCCTGTGGTCACCTTGAAAATTGACAAAAACATTGTTAAATAGTGCGTTTGATTCGATTGGACGGCTAAGAACACGTTCGTTGGTGCGGTTGTCAAAATATTCGACATAACCTGAAACATGGGCTTCTTTTGTTTGAAAAATTTCAAAAACATCGGCACGCACCCAACGGAATCTTTTTGTTTTAATGTCATTTCCCAATGAGTCTTTTTTCACATTACCGTTTTTATCCAATACATATTCAAAGCCATCTTCAACTTGGGCTTCTTCAATGTGGTGATCACGGCGTTCCCGGTTGGGACTGACACTTATATTTGTCATTCGCGCCACTATCGTATAGTCATAGCGCAAGTTTTCGTCCTTGTATGTGTGGTATTTGACCCATTTTTCATTGATATCTCGAACAAAAATGCTTTCCAATTCGCGTTCAAAATCTGCGGGCAAATAAGCACGGCTGTCATTTTCAACCTTCACGTAAACATGATTTATGCCCAATACATAAGCCTCGTTGCTCAATTGTTTTACATCTTTATAGGTCGAATAATACCTTGAAATAGCATTAAAATCGTCATAAGCAGTGCGGGCTGTGCGGCGGTCACCTGATTTTGCAACCTCTAATTTGCTGACGGCATGGTTGTAAAGATAGGCTGCGGCACCTTCGCGGGCTTCAGCAATCGTTGCACCGACCCCCTCAGTAAAACGGAGATTTTCAAGCAATCCGTAATACTTTTCATCGTTCATGGCTAAAAGTGGGCGCACTGCTTCTTGCCGACGATTGATGCTTGTAGCGATGTTGTAAATATCATCCCAATGTTCTGGATTATTGTCTAAACGGAGGCGACCCAATTTGTCGGTTTCCTTTTTATTGATATAGTTAAACGCTTCGACAAGCGTGGCTACGTCGCGTTCTTTGACCTTCGTTTTGCGTAAACGTTCGACGGCTTGGTCAACTGCTTGGTCATAATTACCGTTTTCAAAAGATTTTTGTGGGCTTCTGCAAGCAGAGAAAATGACGAGATAGATGGTAAAAAAGGCGATTGCAAAGGCATTTAGTTTTTTCATGACAGACACATTAATAGATTTCAGAAATTAGGTTTTCGCTTCTAGAAATTTTCCGTTGCCGTCTGATTTCTGATTTAAAGATGCATTTGTTATTGTCATATTGTCAAATTTTAACAAGCTGCTTAACGGACATTTAACCGTCCACAGGGTTTTGTTAACACTATTTAACGGAATGATATTCGGCGTTCACATCATTTTAACTATGGATATTTTGTGTCATTTCCTTCGTTTTATGCGGTTTATACTGTCACGCAGAGCGTGATGGCGCAATATGCGCTCAAGGGGGGTAATTTTTTTGTGATAAATGGCGTTTATCTTTGTCATTCACATTTTAAAAATTAAAACAAAAAAATGAAGAAAAGAATTATTACTCTCGTCTTTACAGCCATCACTGGTTTAGCGTTTGCTCAAAAACAATTACCAGATATTAACTTAAAAACGCTTGAAGGTAAACCCATCAATGCCCGTCAATTGGCTCAAAAAGATAAAATTACCATCATCAGCTTTTGGGCAACGTGGTGCGCACCATGTCAAAAAGAATTGACAGCGATTATCCCAAAATATGAAGGATGGCAGAAAGATTACAACACAGAAATCGTCGCTGTGACCATTGATAATGCGCAAGGTTTGCCAAAAGTAAAGCCGATGGTAGCTCAAAAACGTTGGAAATACACCTTTGTCAGTGATGTTAACAGTCAACTTTTAGCGCAATTAGGTGGTCAAAATGTCCCTTTTACGGTTATTGTTGACCAAAAAGGTCATATTGTTTATACGCACAATGGTTATAAAGACGGCGATGAAGTGGAATTGGAAAAGAAAATCGCTGCGTTAGCTGCAAAGTGATTTTATTAAAAAAATAAAATTCTTAACTTTGAGAAAAATTATCAAAATGATAGATGTCAATGCAAAGAAAATAACAGTCAAAGAGTTTCACGAAATGGACTTTCCTGAAACAGACCTTTTTATTTACGAACTTATTAACGGAGAACTTATGAGAAAACAAGCCCCCCAGCCTTTGCACCAGAAAGTCTCGCGGCGCATATCGGCAGCTTTTGAAACATTCTTAAAGGAGAAGCCATTAGGAGATTTTTTTTATGCTCCTATTGATGTGTTTTTTGATGATTACAATAACACCCAGCCTGATTTATTATTTATTGCAAATGAGCGTTCATTTATCATTGATTTGCAAAATGGAATTATGGGCGCACCAGATTTAATCGTTGAAATTATCTCTCCGAGTTCCATTAAAATAGACAGATTTGATAAGAAAGCAACATATAAAAAATTCGCAGTCAAAGAATATTGGCTGATAGACCCTAAAAATCAAACAGTTGAAGTCTATGCTTTTGAAAACGATGATTATATTTTACACCAATTTTTAGAAATAGAAGGCATCATTCAATCCACGGTTATGAAAGATTTGGATGTAGATATAAAAAGTATGTTTTTATGAGAATGATTTAATTTTAAAAAAAGCAGAGAAAAGTTTGGCGGCTCGTTTTAGAGAACTACCTTTGCGGCACAAAATCGCGGAGTGGAGCAGTTGGTAGCTCGTTGGGCTCATAACCCAAAGGTCATAGGTTCGAGTCCTATCTCCGCCACAAAA
>JAYTUQ010000164.1:0-7148 GCA_043744455.1 Saprospiraceae bacterium
CCGGCAGCGGCAATCGCAGTGGCACGCTTATTAATGGTATAGCCTGGTATTTAAAACAAACCTACCCAGATCTTGATGAAAATGAATTATCCAGGTTTGGCCTTGTACATCGCATTGATAAAAATACAACCGGCTTACTGGTGATAGCAAAAAATGCAAAAGCAATGACGCATCTTGCAAAACAATTTTTTGACCACACCGTGCATAGAAGATATAAAGCTTTAGTGTGGGGAGATTTTGAAGACAATGAAGGAACGATAAAAGCGCATGTTGGCAGGCACCAGCGTTTCCGCAAATTATTCACTGCCTATCCTGATGGCGAACATGGTAAAGAAGCCATAACGCATTATAAAGTTTTGGAGCGTTTTAATTATGTAACGCTTATTGAGTGCCGGTTGGAAACAGGCCGCACACACCAGATACGCGTGCACATGCAGCTTACAGGCCACCCCATATTTAATGATGACATGTATGGCGGCGACAGGATAGTGAAGGGAACTGTGTTTACCAGGTACAAACAATTTGTAGATAATAGCTTTGCCATTTGTCCGCGCCATGCCTTGCATGCACAGCAGCTTGGCTTTATACATCCCACTACAAAAAAGCAAATGAATTTTGAAAGTGAATTACCCGATGATATGAAAGCCGTAATTGAAAAATGGAAGAAGTATAGTATGCACAGGGATTTGTAAAAAAATTACCGTCATTGCGAAGATTTACTCAGGGCTTTGTGCGAAAGCAAATCTGTGGCAATCCCCTGATTAATGATATGAAGATGATGGGCTGTAAACATTAGTAATTCTATTCAGCATCAGTTCCTGCTGTACGCTGCTTCTCCGCCACGATAGCCTTTTCACAAAACCTTCAGCGGGGTATCCGCTTCCATCAAGCAGCCCGTGAGCGAAAAAAATATATTTCAACCACCTAAATAAACTTGCGCTATTTGTATTGTCGTTGATTTTGACAATTTTAAAAACGAAAGTATATAAATAGATATGATTACTTTAAAGCAGTGATAATCAGTATAGATAAAAAAAAAATAAATTAATTGACAGAGTGAAAACTTGCGTATATATTGAGTTATATGTCACCCTAAACAGCATCCTACTTAAATTCAAACTAACATGACTTTGCCACCCGACCCCACGCTATTTTTAGCACATTGCAAGGCACACAAAGCCGACACACAAAAGCCAACCTTGCAAAGAGCTAAAAATGCCGTCGCACTGCCCGCCCACCCCAGCTGACGGAATTCTTATCAGCTTCACTTCAAACATCAGCAAGCAACTATCATCAACAACCAAACCTTGACACAAAATTATTCCCAAACGCAAGGTCAAAACAAAGCAAATCGTCAACGCTTTATTTCCTATTCTTAATTTCTAACTTCGCTTTATGTATTTAGAAAAATTCAACATAAAAAATTTTAGGGGCATTGAAGACATTTCTTTGACCTTTAACAAAGGACTAAATGTTCTGATTGGCGAGAATAATGCTGGTAAGTCGGCAATCATTGATGCCCTTCGTGTTTGTTTAAGTTATGGAAATCAGCGAAGGGAAATTTATGTTTCGCAATCTGACTTCCACCATGATAAGAACGCAATAAGTGATAGTGCAGACAACATTGAGTTTCATTTGTACTTTCACATTGATATCCCCGAAGAAGCAGGATGGTTTAATGACCTTTTAAGTGTTCAAGAAGATGGAACACAGGACTTGCAATTACATTTCAGATTTTATCTTGACGAAAATGAAAGAGTGAAATACAAAGTTTGGGGAGGAACAAACGAAGGGCAGGCAATTGCACCAGAAGTTCTATTCCTAATCTACCATGTTCATTTAGATGCGTTGAGAGATGCAGAACAGTATTTAAGGCCAATCAGAGGGAACCGATTGGGGCAACTTTATTCAAACATTCAAATTGACCCTGTCCATGAAACCGACCAAGAAAAGAAAAGAGAATTAGCAAAGAAAGTTCGTTCAGCAGTTGACAACGATGCAGAATGGATTGGGCATGTAGCAAAAGGAAAAGAAAAAATAAACGAGCATCTGAAAGAAACAAGCTTTACTGATAAGCGACAACAAGTTGACATTTCATTTTTGCCGTTTGACTTTAATAAATTGGTGGACAATCTGAAAATTCAAATGCCTCTCTACTCTGATGAATTATTGGACGGAGACCCAACAAAACAAAAGCATTTTGAACTTTATCAAAATGGACTTGGTTACAACAATCTTATTTATACTGCAACAGTTTTAGGTGATTTAAAGCAAAGAAAGGAAAGGCAAATAGAAACTTATGCAGCATTACTAATTGAAGAACCCGAAGCTCACTTGCATCCGCAACTGCAAAATTTATTTTTCAATTACCTAAACAAACTTGACACTGAACAGGGTTTTCAAATTTTCATTTCATCTCATTCACCAACGATAACAGCTAAAGCAAATTTGAAGTCTATAATTGTCCTTCAAAATCAAGCTAATAAAATTCATGCCTTATCTCTAAAAAAATCAGGGCTTACAGACGACAATCATAAGTATCTGCACAAATTTTTGGATGTAACAAAATCGCAAATATTCTTTTCTAACGGAGCGATTTTAGTGGAAGGGATTTCAGAGGCATTGCTTATGCCTGTTTTCAGCCGAATAGTTGGAATTGAATATGACATAGACAAAGCAGGTGTTGAATTGGTAAACTTAAATGGTGTTGCCTTCTCTCACTTTGCAAACCTTTTCAATAATGATGATGATATAAAAAACCTAAAGACAAGATGCTCTTTAATTACAGACGACGACACGGCTGAAGAAAATGACGAAATAACTTCACGGGCAAAAATTGCAAGTGAACTTGCAAAGAAAAACCTAAAGGTTTTTCTTGCTGAAAGGACTTTTGAGTTTGAACTTTTTATTGCTGGTAATAAAGATATTCTCTTATCTATATTTGCAGAGATGCACCCAGTATCAGCAGGAAGAATAGTCGCTGATGTAGATATTAAAATTCACGGAGCCAATTTTTTAGCGAAGGTAATTTCCAACAAGGCAAAGTCAGAATTAGCTCACAGGTTAGCTGTAAAACTTTCAACTGATGAAGCAGCAAGGAACACCTTCATTGTTCCAACCTACATTAAAAACGCAATAAAATATGCTGTAAAAGGAGAATAATGTTTGAATCACTATCCGATAAACAAAGAGAAATTGTTTTTGACAAGTCAGGTAAGTTCGTGGTTCGGGCTTGTCCTGGTAGTGGTAAAACATATTGTGTAAGTGCACGACTTGCAAGATTGATTTTAGATTGGAGAAAAGAATATGAGGGAATTGCAGCAGTTTCATTTACAAATGTTGCTTGGCAGGAAATAGAAAAAAAGTATTCAGAAGAATTTCAAGTTGGTGACAGAATTTCCTTCCCTCACTTTTTAGGAACGATTGACAGCTTCATCAATAAATTTATTTTTCTTCCTTTCGGTCATTTGATTTTAAAATGTAAAAACAGACCGACTTTAGTTGGAGAACCTCATGGAATTTGGACTGGAAAATATTTCAGCGATAGCTTATTTGACAACATCAGTTACAAAATTGATGGAACATTATATGCCATCAACGAAAGGGTAATGCCGCAAAACTGGTTGAACAATGCTGCAATAGTTCGTTCAAAGAAAAACATCAATAAGGGTGGCTACGCCACCCAATCTGATGCGAACTATTTTGCAATGAAAATTCTTGAAACGTTTCCTCAAATAGCTAAAGCAATTACTTTTAGGTTTCCTTACCTAATCGTAGATGAAGCACAAGATACTTCTGATATTCAAATGCGAATTATTGATTTGCTTATTGAGAATGGATTAAATCAAGTTATGCTTGTTGGAGACCCTGACCAAGCAATCTTTGAATGGAATGATGCAAGACCTGATTTGTTAAACCAAAAATTTAATGCTTGGGAAAATTCAGTGGTGCTAAATGAAAGCAGGAGAAGTTCGCAACTCATTTGCAATTTCACTTTTAATGTTTCTTCTCTTGAGCAACCATCAAGTGCAGTAAGTGAAGAAGTAAAGGCTTTTGCCCATCAACCGAAAGTTATTCTTTACGACAATAATCTTCCGCAACTTGTTACTGATTTCATAGCCGAATGCGAACAGAATGGAATTGTTGCTACCGAAGAATCAGTTGCAGTTATTTACAGAAGCAAGAATCTCATAAATGATATAACAGGAATTCCAGAAGTTCCTTACAATTCCAGTCCGTGGTCAACTCATGACAACTACACCAAAGATTTTGCTAAGGGAAAATTTCTTTACGACAACGGAGATTTCAAAGGTGGTTTTAAAGCAATTGAAAAGGCAATTCTAAAGCAAGTTGGTAATCTTTCTTTTTGTTCAGAAGATACGATTGAAGAAATGATTAAGAAGATTGGCTTTGTTAAGTTCAAATCTCAGGTTTTCGGTTTTATCAATTCACTTCCAAAGAGTGACACAACACTTGGCAACTGGATAACAGCAACCAACAAGATACTGACTGAAAGCAAAATTAAATTTCAACTTAGTATCAATAACGTAGGTACTAATTATACATTCAATCAGATATTCCTTAATGAAAGTGAGAAAATTACAGATAGAAATTATCGGCTTGGAACTGTTCACAGTGTGAAAGGAGAAACTTTTGATGCAACACTTTTGATTTTAAAAACGAAAGGAATTGGTAAGGCATACAAAACAATTTTGAGAGAAAATATTTCCATTTCAGACAGCGAAGAATTGCGAATCGCTTATGTAGGTATGACGAGACCGAAAAAGATTTTAGTTATTGCAGTTCCTAATCAAGAAAATAAAACTGCATGGGAGAATAAACTCAACCAAAATATTCAAGCGGCAATTGAAAAGTGAAATTACCCTCATATAAAACTTATCTTTGAATCAAAGTAATTTTAGAAACTAATGGCACTTCATCTCACAGGACAACTAAAAAGAGCATTTCAAGGTGACCCAAGAAATTGTATCTTATTTGTTGGTGCAGGGCTTTCTGTTTCGGGAGTTAGGAAAGATGGCAAAGGATTACCAACATGGAAGCAACTCATTCAATCAATGATTGAAGATTTAAAGGACTCTGACAAGTGTGATGAAATTTCCTTGCAAAAAATTGATGAACAATTTAAGCGAAATGAGTATTTGAAAGTCGCTCAAATATTTAGAGAGAAAACAAGACCTGACCAGTATGCCTCATTCTTGAAAGAGCAAATAGACCCCAACGATTTATCACAATCAAAAATTCATGAACTAATTTTATCAGTCAACTTCAAGGGAATAATAACGACGAATTTTGATTGTGTTTTTGAAAATCAAAGCAACCGACTACAACCATTAATATACCCACAAGGTTTTGAAGATGTAAATGCATTTAGAAATCATGGCTTCTTTGCAAAGATTCACGGGTGTATAAGACACACTCCAAATCTTTCCGAAAATCTTATTTTATCAGAAGAAAGTTTTCTTTCACTTCGTTCAAATCCTAAGTATCAAACTTTGCTAAAGAGTTTGTTTGTTCTTCATCCTCTATTAACGGTTGGATTTTCTTTAACTGACCCTGACTTTTTAGGATTATTTGAGGATTTAAAAGAAATCTACAAGGATTCGATGCCAACTATTTATTCTCTGATGCTTACAAATGATGAATCGTTAAGAGAGGAGTGGAGAAAAAAAGGTGTTGAAATAATACCTTACAAGGAGCATAAAGAATTGGTTTCTTTCTTTTCTGAATTAAGCCAATTAGCTAATACAAACGAAACACATCAAGAATCAGAAACCACAGAGCAGGATTCTGAAATTGACTATAACAAATACATTAATCTTTGGAAACAATCTCAATCCAAAGAAGATTTATACACTATTACAAAAAATCAATTAGTTAAATTCAAAAGCCAAAAAGAAAAGGAAGCGTTCCTGTTTCAACTTCTGACAATACTAAGTCCTGACGAATCCTATTTACTTGCTCCAAATTTAGTTGAACTTCATTCGCCTTCTGCCGACAGAGTTTTAGGAGCATTATTTAATAAACTTACTATTGATGAAAAATGGTATAAGGTAGAACCAAGTAAACAATTTTTACCAGTTCATAAATGGCTTTTAAATCACTGGTATGATATTACAAAATATAAATACGGCTACTCTACCGATGAATTTTCTGATTGCTTCACATGGCTACTGAATGCGTCATGGAATGGTTTAGGTTTAAACTTGTGGCAAACCTTTAACAATATCTTGAATGAAATTATTTCAAGAAAAATTCAATACAAGTTGGATGAACTATATGCAGCCAGTGAAAAAATAAAAGGAGCATCACAGTCAATTGAAGAAATTGTTTTCAGCGATGACTTTGTAATTATTGAAGATGAATTTACAAGAGAAAGACCTTGGAATAATAAATACTTAAGAACACAGAAGAACATAAACTTTATTAAGTTCAAACGAAAAGTGAGAAGTAAAGGTGATTTTGAAAATTACTCCGAGCATTTAGATGAAGCATTAAAGGCAAATGACAATGAATTTTCTGATTTGATTTTGAAAAAAATAATTGAAGGTTATGCTCATAGAACACATCTTACACTTCATAGCAGTAGTGGGTCATACGACCCAATTGAAGCAAACCAAATTAAAGATTTGCTTGCTTCTGTAAAGACGAAGGATGACCAACTTAGAGTTTTATGGGCAATAGATAGGTATCCCGAAGGTAATAGAGGTAATATGTCTATGGGAGAAGATAATAAGAATTTAAGGGAAGGATTATTTTATTCGTTGTGGTGGAGGTATTCTAATGAAACAAGAGTTGAATATTTGAATTCAGGGCATAAACGGAAAATGCACAGCATCGTTTGGGACACAGGGCAAGATTTTTTGCTGAACAAATTTTTAGGGTTAAGTTATGACATAGACAAGGATTTTGTGAATGAGTTCAACAGTTCTTTGGATAAACACAAGTCAAAGGAATCATATGAAAGATATGAACCAAGACCTCTTCAAGAGTTATGGCGTTACCGAGAATTAAAATATACTTTTTCTAATGATACTGTAAATTCCGGCTAAACTGACCCCCCTTCGCCATTTCAAATTGACCCCCTTAAAAACGATTTCAAAAAGGTCCTAAAAAAAGCCTGCTAAAGA
>JAYTUQ010000165.1:0-1867 GCA_043744455.1 Saprospiraceae bacterium
ACATTTTGCTTTCAGATGCGGCTAAAACGGTCAATACGGCGGACTTTTTAACAAAACTAAAAAACCGATGAATGTTGTTATCACTGAACGCTTTGACAAGGAAGAGGGAAAAATAAAAAACAAAGCGTTGACTCTACAAATTGTGTATTTAATCGAAAGCCTACCTAATATTGAACAATTACAGGATATTCCTTCCATAAAACGGCTTAAAGGCACGACTGCTTATCGTATCCGAATGGGCGATTACAGATTGGGCGTTACCATCGAAAACAGCACTGCTACCTTTCATTCCATAGGGCATCGAAAGAAATTTTATGATTCATTTCCTTAAAATATGTTTGATACTGAGGGGGTCATGCCGCTCCAATTTTCTTATAATTTTTGTATTCTCCTATTCGCCAGCCTGTTAGTTGTTCAATAAATCGTGAAAAACGTTCTTTTATACTTATTTGCCTTTGAGTTGGGTCAAAAGTAAATTGCCAATTGAGGGCATCAATACGTCGTTGCATAACGGCAGGATGCGTGCCTTCAAACCGCGCAAGGTCGTCAATACCTGAATAATCAAACGCCTCAACATCAGGTACACGTACTTTTATTTCTTCTTCTGAATGCCATAATCTGTTCATAATCAGCTGCTTACGCTGTTGCGCTTGTGGATGTCTGACCCAACCGTAATGATGAATATAGGCTTCTACTTGCCGCACTTTTAGTTTCTCACCATTTTTTCTAAAACCTTGTGCATCTCTGTAAGACCTTATTGTTTTATCATTTTTTATGATGCGTACTTCATTTCGATACCACAAACGGGACGTGCCAATGAAATCATAAGAGCCGTAAAAGTGCCGATACTTGAAAAGCAACCCCTCAGTATCTGCGTCATTTTGCCATTTTTCCATCGCTGTTTTGACCGTTGGCAAAAATTTTTCGTGCAAACATTCGTCACCTTGAATATAAATGCACCAATCAGCTTCGTCACTGACGGCATCAAAAGCCTTGTTTGTTTCAATGGCTAAGACCGCACCCCCTTCTTTTAAGGTGTCATCCCAAACCGTTTTGACGATTCTAATTTTTTGATTATCAATACTTTGTACCAATTCCAAGGTATCATCATCTGACTGTCCGACGGCTACAACAATAAAATCGCACAAAGGCAAAATGGAACGCACGGCTTCGACAATCGGATAATCGAGCTTAATGGCATTTCGGATAAAGGTAAAACCTGCTACTTTCATTGCGTATCAATTCACTATTTTTGCCGCAAGATACTGAGGGGGGGTATTATTTCCCTCTTTTCAAGTCAACAACTAAAAAAAATCATGCAAACAGTTTCTAAGCTTTTTCAATATATCCGCAACTACAAACCGTATGTTGCACTCAATGTGATGTGCAATATCCTGATGGTTTTCTTCAACCTCGTTAGTATTCCGATGCTCATTCCATTCCTCCAAATATTATTGGGGCAAACGATACCACCTACACAAAAGCCTGATTTTCAATGGAATATACGTGCATTGACAGATACTTTTTATTATCAATTAGGGCATATCATTGAGCAATTTGGTAAAGAACAGGCTTTAATTTATGTCTGCGGTGCCATGGTTGTTTTGTTTTTTTTCAAAAACCTCTTTCGTTATCTCGCTTTGTATTTCATCACGCCGCTGCGTAACGGTGTGGTGCGTGACATTCGGCAAGCCTTGTTTGACAAGACGCTGCGGTTACCCCTCAGTTATTTCAGCGATGAACGAAAGGGCGACCTGATGAGCCGTGTCACTTCTGATGTTCAAGAAGTGGAGTGGAGTATTTTGAATGTGCTGGAAACGATTGTGCGTGAGCCTTTGCTCATCATTGGGTCTATGACGATTATGAT
>JAYTUQ010000166.1:0-26751 GCA_043744455.1 Saprospiraceae bacterium
AGCCGTGTAATATTCTTTCTTGATTCTTGCCATTTTATATTTTGTTTTAAAAAGGCAAAAATACAAAATTAGTGTCCTGATTATTTAAAATGTTTCTCTAAGTGGATTACTGGAAGCGAAAATCTACTTATGTTACGCATTGGGAACAAGCGGAGTTTGAAAACTTAGCCAAAACCTTAGAGCAACAAGGAGAAAAATCTGAGGCTGAACAATACACATCAACTTTACCAACTCAAGGCGTTTTTCTCCACTTTGTGCCTTTCTTGCAAGGCATGTTATATTGAGCCTTATGAAGCTATTTTTACAAAGAAAAACATCGGTGTTCGGGCATTTTACAACGACTCTTATGAAGTTTTTGGGGCTAATTGGACAGAAGATTTTTCAAAAAGTTCAAATTACTGAGGGGGTACTTTTGAAAGGCAATAATAAACTTGAGATAGAGGTCACTAACCTTTCAGCCAATAGAATCCGTTATTTGGACAAAAAGGGAATCGTTTGGCGCAAGTTTTACGACATTAACTTCGTGGATATAACGTACAACCCATTTGATGCGGCAAAATGGTTGCCTGTGCCTTCGGGTTTGTTGAGTGAGGTGAAATTGGTAACGAATTGAGATTTTCTACATAAAGATGTTGTCAATATTGAGTTCGAAACCGCTTGAAGTGTCTTGCATGATACCACCATTGTATGTTTCTATTTTTTCATTTGGTCTAAAAAGCATAACGGATTCGACCTTGGGTAATATGACCCAAACTGATTTCATGCCAGCAGGAAAATAAACTTTATTGATTTTATCAGTAATATCATCGAAAACCTGTCTTGGCGAAAGTATTTCAATCGCTAAAAGTGGCGGATTGTTTGTTTTAATGACATCAACTTGCCAATCACGCGGCGTTTTATCATAAATACAAATGTCGGGAACAGCACCGCCTGATGTCAATTCGAGAGAAAGTTCTGGATAAATATCGAATTGTTTGCCATACTGATTTCTTAACTCAAAGTAGACATTTCCTTGGATGATTGAGTGATTTTTACTGGGCATAGGTTTTCCGCGTTCTTGTTCATACTGCGTTTCAAGGCTCACAACGGTTGGTTGTGCCTCAGAAACCGCTTCCGTGGTTATTGGATATGTTGTTATAAGTTCCATGACGTTTATTATTTTAGCAAAAATAAGCGGTTTAATTCAAATATTCAAAAATAAGCTCAATATTGGCGTTTGTCAGAAAACTATAAATCTTAAAATTAAAATCTAAATTCTTATGAAAAACAAAATATTAATCCTTTTTATGCTTACAACACAATTGCTTGAAGCACAAGAAATGCCCCTTTACGAAGGCATCGTTCCGAATAATAAACCCAATATCGAAAATCAAGAGAAAATCGTCTTAGAAAACGGCGGTTTCCGCATCAGCGAAGTGTCGAAGCCTACTTTGACGCGTTTCATGGCAACTAAACCGAATGGTATGTCGGTCATTATTTGCCCTGGCGGAGGGTATGCGCGTTTGGCTTTTGACCACGAAGGTGTTGAAGTGGCAAAGGCTTTCAATGCGATGGGTATTTCAGCTTTTGTCTTAAAATATCGTTTGCCGAGCGATAAAACGCAAATAGATAGGAGCCTTGCGCCTTTACAAGACGCCCAAGAAGCCATTCGTTTGATACGAAAAAATGCTGTAAAATGGGGTTTGAAAGCAGATAAAATTGGCATTATGGGTTTTTCTGCCGGTGGTCACTTGGCAGCATCAGCAGAGACACATTTTACCCTGAAAGCGGACCCCTCAGTAACAGACACGATTTCTGTACGTCCAGATTTTGCCATTTTAGTATATCCTATTGTGAGTTTTGCAGAAGAAATGATGCATAAAAGTTCGCGAAATAATTTGATTGGAGATAAACCAACGGCAGAAAAAATACAATTGTATTCCAATGAGTTGCAAGTGACGCCTCAAACACCACCCACGTTTTTAGTTCACGCAGCGGACGACGGTAGTGTACCTGTCGAAAATAGTATCCGTTTTTATCAAGCTTGTGTGAAAAATAAAGTGCTTGTGGAAATGCATTTGTATCCCAAAGGCGGACATGGTTTCGGCATGAATAATAAGACAACAGAAGATAAATGGTTTGAGCGGTTGGCAAATTGGTTGAAAACGATATGACAAATCTTTTAACGTTTTCGGAAACGATTGCGTGAATTCTTTGATGCAATAAACAGAAAAATATTTGGCTTATCGTAAATTTGTTGAAATTTAAAGTTTAAAAATTATTAAAAATTAAAATTTTTATGAAGAAAGGAATATGTTTATTCGTAGTTATTGTCGCTTTGATGCAATCCTCGTTTGCTCAAAAAGAGACTTGGACAACGCTTTTTGACGGTAAAACCTTAAAAGGATGGAAACAACTGAACGGAAAAGCCAAATACAGCGTTGAAAATGGTGAAATAGTCGGTACGACGGTTGCCAATACAACCAATTCATTTTTGTGTACAGAAAAAGAATATGGCGATTTTATCTTAGAATTGGACTTGAAAGTGGATGATGCCATGAATTCAGGCATTCAATTCCGTAGTTTGTCCTCTGCAGATTATCAAAATGGGCGTGTACATGGCTACCAAATGGAAGTTGACCCGACAGAACGCGCTTGGTCAGGCGGCATTTATGATGAAGGACGCCGGGATTGGTTATACATCCCGAACATAAACCCCGAAGGCAAAAAAGCTTTTCGCATTGGAAAATGGAACAAATACCGCATCGAAGCCATAGGCAATGTGTTGAGGACTTTTATTAACGACATTCCCGTATCGTATTTGGTGGATGATATGACAGCGAAAGGGCTCATTGCTTTGCAGGTTCATGCCATTTATGCAGACATGAAGGTAGGCATGAAAATACGTTGGAAAAACATTAAGATTCAAACAACGAATCTCAAACCCCGCCCTCTTGACAACACGCCTGTTGTCAATTTGATGCTCAATAATTTATCGGAACAAGAGAAAAAACAAGGCGTGAAATTCTTGTTTAATGGCAAAGATTTCACGGGTTGGCGTGCTGTGCATGGTACTAAAATGCCTGAAAAGCATTGGTCAGTCGTGGATGGTGCAATTAATGTCAGCCCTTCAGATGGTTCAGAAACTGGAAACGATATTGTTACCAACGAACAATACGGTGCTTTTGAATTGACTTTTGACTTCAAATTGACTGAGGGGGCTAATTCAGGGGTTAAATATTTTATCAATGAAGCCTTTGATTCAGGCGGAAAGTCGGGTGTTGGTTTAGAATATCAATGTTTAGATGATGAAAAACATCCAGATGCTAAAATGGGTGTTGTGGGCAATCGGACGTTAGCGAGTTTATACGATTTGATTCCTTCCACCAAATTGGACAAACGCTTTCAACGAAAAATTGGCGACTGGAATCAAGGTAGAATCGTTGTTTATCCAAATAACATCGTTCAGCATTGGTTAAATGGTTTTAAAGTACTTGAGTACGAAAGAAAAAGTAATATATTTAACGCATTGGTTGCCAGAAGTAAGTACAAAGATTATGTGGGATTTGGTGCAGCAGATAAAGGAAATATTTTGTTGCAAGACCATGGTAATAACGTATCGTTCAAAAATATTAAGATTAAAGAGTTAAAATAGAGTCACATTTTGACCCACGAATTTACGGATTTGGTAATTAATGTGTTAATAAGTAAAATCGTAAAACCGTGAGTCACAACATTAAACTAAACAACAATGAAAAAGATTCTTTTATTCCTCCTTTTGGGTGCTTCTACCCTATTGGCGCAGACCAATACGATTAAAAAATCGCTACCACTTGCTGTTGCAACGCCTGAAAGTGTCGGCATGTCTTCTGAACGCTTGAAGCGGCTTGATGTCCTGTTGCAAAAGTCAGTTGACCAAAAAGAAATACCTGGTGCAGTTGCCATCGTATGTCGCAATGGTAAAATCGTTTATCAAAAAGCCTTTGGTTCGGCAGATAATACGACAGGCCGTGCAATGAAAATAGATGATATTTTCCGCATCGCTTCCATGTCAAAAGCCATTACTTCGACGGCGGTGATGATGTTGTGGGAGGAAGGTTTGTTTCAACTCGACGACCCGATTTCTAAGTATATTCCCGAATTTAAGAATGCTACCGTATTGGACAGTTTAACGATGTCTGATACAACTTGGACGAGCAAACCAGCAGGTAAAGAAATTACCATTCGACATCTATTGACGCATACTTCGGGTTTGGGCTACGGTGTCATTGATGGCGATGCGCGTTTCAGAGCTATGTATAAAAAAGCAGGTATTGTTGATCTTTTTTCAACAGAACCAGTCAAAATTGGCGATAATATTAAGAAATTGGCAAAATTGCCTTTGCACCACGTACCAGGCGAGAAGTACGTTTATTCCGAAGGTTTAGATGTTTTGGGCTATTTTATTGAAGTTATTTCGGGTATGCCGTTTGATGTTTATTTGAAAACGCACATTTTCGACCCCCTCAGTATGAACGATACTTATTTCTATTTGCCGACTGAAAAAGCCAATCGGTTGGTCAAGATTCAAAGCAAAACAGGTGAAAATTGGACATCTTTCATAGACAATTTCTATGATCCTGATTATCCTATCAAAGGCGCAAAATCCTTCTTTTCAGGCGGTGCGGGTTTGTCAAGTACGGCAAAAGACTATGCCATTTTTCTTCAAATGTATTTGAATAATGGTGAACTAAATGGTAAACGTTTGTTAAGCCGCAAAACGATAGAAAGTATGATGATGAATCAAGTAGGCGATTTGTTGGGCGGTGATAAGGCAGATCAAAGCTATGGTTTAGCTTTTGGTCTGGTGACAGAAAAAGGGCAATCAAAAGGGGGATTAGGCGATGCGGGTTTATTTACATGGGGCGGCTACTTCAATACGAATTATTTTGCAGACCCCAAGGAGAAAATCATTGGGGTCATCATGAAGCAAACGCAGAAGATAAATGACAATAATAACAGCGGACGGTTTAGGGTTTTGGTGATGCAGGCGGTGGATAATTAAGTTTGTGAATTGTTATAATTACACTTAAAAGTTTGACTTTATCAAAAAAATAAAAACAAATAGGTAAATTTTAGGCGAAGTTAGAAATTAGTAAAAACGATTGATTATCAATGATTCAAACAAAACGACAATACCTTTTTGTTCTTTTTTTATCACTCATATTCGTACAACATTTAGGTGCTCAAACGCCTTGTTATTTACTTGTTAAGGTGACGGACTTGCGCACAGAAAAGCCGATATTGGGTGTAACAATGACACTTGACGGGCATGAAATAGGCGTTGAAACCGATACCAAGGGCGAAATAAAAATGCCAATGACTTGCTCGGAACACAGTGTATCTTTCCGTTTTTTGGGCTATAAATCCGCTTCAAAACGGCTGAATGTCGTTGGCGAGACCCCCCTCAGTATAGAAATGGAAAATATTGCTACGCAGCTTGAAGAAGTGGTGATTACCTCGCAAAGTGCTGTGCGAACGATGGAAACCCCTGCTTTAGGTGTGAGTATGTTGAGCATTAAAGCCGTTCAAAAATTGCCACCTGCGGCGGGTGAGGTGGATATTTTGCGTAGTTTACAGATGCTACCGGGCATTTCATCTGTTGGTGAAGGGGCAAATGGCATTAATATCAGAGGTGGTTTTGTTGATCAAAACTTGATACTTTTGGACAATATGCCCATTTTTAATCCGACGCATTTACTCGGTTTGTTTTCTTTGTTTCCAACTGATGCGATTCGAGAAATGCAGATTTACAAAGGTTCAATTCCTGCCAGATATGGGGGTAAAACAGCAGGTGTTTTGGACGTAAAATTGAGCGAACCTGATTTAGAAAAATTGAAAATGAAAGGCGGTGCGGGCTTGATTTCTAATAGAATTCATGCAGAAATACCGATTATCAAGAACAAATTGGCGTTTATGACTTCTGTTCGCTTCTCTTTTAATGAGTATCTTATTAATTTTTATAATTCTACACTTGCAGGGAAAGATATTAAAAGTAAGATTCCAAACAATAAGCCACAGTTCTATGACATCGCAAATAAAGTATTGTGGCGACCAACAGAAAAGGATAATATCACTTTCACGAGCTACATCAGCAGCGATGCGTATCGTGTAGATTCGTTATTTGGTATTGCCAATGTGGTACCTCGACAAGCGACCTTGCAGTATGGGCATACCAATTTTGCTTTGCGTTGGAATCATTATTTTTCTCAAAAATTGAATTTCAATTTTTTGGCTGTTTCGTCTCGGTATGCATCTACGACATCGGCACGAGAATTAAAAACAGGTTTTGATTTTGACACACAACTCGATTATCGAAATGTGAAAGCAGAAGTCACGTATGCACCCAATCCAAAACAACGGATAAATTTTGGCGCAACGGGTACGCAGTATCTCATCAACCCTGCCAGCGTGATACCTACATTAGGTTCGTCGGTTTCGACCATTAATTTACAACATGAAAAGGCTTTGGAAGCCGCCCTTTTTATATCTGATGAATACGAATTGACAAAGAGTTTGCTGGTAGAATTGGGGGTACGTTATGTCAATTATTGGAATTTAGGTCCCCTCAGTGTGCCTAACTATGCGGACGATACGCCTAAGGCTTTGAGTTCAATAACAGATTCACTTTTTTTGGGTAATAATGCTGTAGAGTCGCATTTTGCTCGTTTTGAACCCCGTTTTGGCTTGCGTTACAAGTTAAATGAAGGACAATCGGTCAAAATTGGATACAATCGGATGAATCAGTTCCTACAAATGGTTGCCAATAATTCAACGCCTCTGCCCAATGCCCGATGGAAAACCGCGAATCGGTACGTGCCGCCAGCGCAAAGCGATTTGGTGTCTATTGGTTATTTTAACGACAGCAAAAGCCGTATGTGGGAATGGTCGGTGGAAGGATATTACCGTTGGCAAAACAATATTTTTGATTATGTCAATGGTGCCGATATTTCCACAAACCCTGTCATCGAGACGCAACTACTGAGGGGGTCGGCAAAAGCCTATGGTGCGGAGTTGCTGATTAACAAAAAGAAAGGGACGATGACGGGTTGGTTGAGTTATACTTATGCCCGCAGTTTTGAGCAAATTACAGGAGATATTCCTAAATTGCAACAACTCAATGACGGTGCATGGTTCAGAACAGCTATTGATAAACCGCACACACTCAATATGTTACTTAATTTTCAGAATGAAAGACACAATGGCGTGTCGTTCACTTTTGTTTATAGTACAGGAAGACCCTACACCGCGCCAGTCAGTTTTTATAAAAGAGGATTTAGTATTTTTCCTGTTTACACTGACCGCAATAATGCGCGTATTTCGGATTATCATCGCCTCGATGTTTCATGGACAATCACGAATCCTTCGATGAAACAACAGCGGTGGGAAAGTTCTTGGATTGTGACGATTTATAATTTGTATGGTCGAAAAAATGCGTTTTCGTACTTTTATAACCCTGCTTTGTCATCTTTTAAACCGTTTAAAGTCAGTGTTTTCCCTTTTCCTTTGTTTTCTTTAACCTATAATTTTAAGTTTGAATAAAGATAAATATTTGGTTCTCAAACATTTATAAGAAATGAATCAGAAATTACTATGTTTTATATTACTGGCAATAGTTATGATAGGGGCATGTCAATATCCAATCGATAATGCTACCCTACCCGCTTCAAAACAGTACATTGTTATTGAAGCCGAAATGACGCCCTCTTATGGTAAAGTCCTCGTGACATATTCTTTGACAGATGTGACCTCTTTGGGTGGTTATTCTTTCCCAAAACTCCCCAAATCAACGGTTTATGTACTCGATGGCAAAGGAAATCGGACTAATTTTGTAAAGACAGATGGAACGGCTGATAGCACATTTAGGGGTAAAGTCGGTGAAACCTATCGTCTTTTTGTGGAGGTTGACGGTAAAAAATACGAGTCAAAACCAGAAACGATGGCTGATTGTCCCGATATTGATTTGCTTACTGCACCCTATCGCCGAGAGGTTTTTAGGTCACCGACAGACTTATATTACGATGGTTTTGATGTATTTACAAATAGTAAAGATGCACCAAATGTTGAAAATTACTATCAGTGGGATTGGATACATTATGAACTTGCGAGTTATTGCGATAAAAAAGAAACAAAATTTGATGGTAAAGAAGTTTTGATTTCTTGTCTCCCAAATAGGTGTTGGAATATCTTATACAATACGCAAACGATTGTGGCATCCGACAAACTGCGCGATGGACAACCTTTATCGAATCGAATCGTCCGTATTCCTTTTGCAACACCACCCAACAAATATTATTTGAAAGTCATTCAACGAGCGATTACGCCTACTGCATTTTCATATTTACAGTCTATTCAAACCCAAACGCAAAGCACAGGAACGTTATTTGACGTACCCGCGCAAACGCGCTTCAGTCCTAATGTTGTTAATGTAGCAGACCCCAAAGAGCAAATTTTGGGTGTTTTTAACGTGTTTTCTTTCAAATATAAAATCATTTATATCGATATGACACAAAACATTCCAGATGCAAAAGCAAAGGTCTTTCCAGAATATACACCTTTTACAGGAGATATTTTTCTGAATGCACCTTGTGTCGAAAGTTTGTTTCGGACTAAAATTAGACCTGAATCTTGGGTTGATTAAGAAAAAATGTGACCCCCTCAGTATCCATGTTCAAAAAATGAATTAAAGTAATTAAATAAATAGTTTTTCATCAAAATTAAGCTAAATAACAATGAATAGACGTGATTTTGCAAAAAATACTGCCATTGCCAGCCTCGGCGCAATCGCTTTCAGTCCAAAATCTTATGCCCGAATTATCGGTGCAAACGACCGTGTACGCGTCGGTTGTGTCGGTTTTTCTGACCGCCACAGATCGTCTCATGTGCCGCCTTTCAAGGCTTTAATGAAGGAAATGAACTTCGAAATGGTCGCTGTTTCTGACATCTGGAACCGCCGACGTGAAGAAGGTAAAGCGTTCCTTGACAAGCAATTAGGTGCTAATGTTAAGGCGTTCCGCAACAATGACGAGTTGTATGCATCTAAAATGGTTGACGCTGTTTTTATCAGTACTGCCGATTTCCAACATGCGATTCACACGATTGATGCTGTTAAAGCAGGTTGTGACACCTACACCGAAAAGCCTTTGGCTGAAACCATGGCTGACAACCGCGCTGTTTTGAAAGCTGTAAAAGAGTCAAAACAAATCGTCCAAATTGGATCGCAACGTCGTAGTGGTGAGAACTATTTTGCTGCTGAAGAATTTATCAAATCAGGCAAATTTGGTCCTATCGTCATGGTCGAATTGATATGGAATGTGAATCAACCTGGTCGCTGGCGCAGACCTGAATTAACCAAAATCCTTAAAGAATCGGATGTGGATTGGAAGCGTTTCCTCATCAATCGTCCTGCTGATACTTTCGACCCACGTAAATATTTAGAATATCGCTTGTTTTGGCCCTATTCATCAGGTATCCCTGGGCAATGGATGAGCCACCAAATTGATACTGTTCACTGGTTCAGTGGATTAAAGCACCCACGCAGCGTTGTTGCCAATGGTGGTATTTACAAGTGGAAAGATGGACGTAAAAATGCCGATACACTCACTGTTGTGTTCGATTACGGTCCTGCCGACATGAGTTCAGGTTTCCAAGTACAATTTACCTCTCGTTTCTCAAATTCAGCAGGTGAAACAAAGGAATTATACTACTCAAACAGTGGTATGATTAATTTGGATACCAACGAAATCTCTGACACAGGTGGTTTGCGTGAACGCGAAGCTTCAGCTATGGGCTTGAAAGCCAACTTGTTACAACCTTTGAAATTGAAAGGTATGAAAGTAGAAACCGATGCCAATACGGGCGGTGACAGCTTGACATACTATCATATCAAAAACTGGATGGAATGTGTCCGCAGCCGTAAAACGCCACACGGACCCATCGAAGCAGGTTATCAGCACTCTATTGCTACGATTATGTCAAATGCAGCATACCGTACAGGCTTGAAAGTGACTTTTGATGAAAAAACGCAAGAAGTCATGGCGGGCGGTAAGATATTCAAATATTGATTTTTTGACCACTGATTGAGCTGATATGGCTGATTTATACTGACTTTCTGTTCCCTACGGGATGACAAAGGGAACTGAAAAATCAGTGTAAATTAGTCATATCAGCCCAATTTGTGGTCTATTACCTTTTTAAAGATTTATCTTAAAATGAAAAAACTACTCTTTATAGCTCTGATACTGAGGGGTCTATTGTGCGATGCCCAAACCGTAAAATTGGTTCGCAATGATGCAGAACGTAAAGTAGATGTTTTAGTAGGCGGACAATTTTTTACCTCGTATATCTATCCAGACGAGAAAATTTTAAAAAAACCTGTTCTTTTTCCAATAAAAACGTCGAAAGGGACGACCATTACACGTGGCTATCCCCTTGCGCCTCGTCCAAATGAGCGCACCGACCACCCGCATCATGTCGGTTTGTGGTTGAATTATGAATACGTCAATGGTATGGATTATTGGAACAACTCGACGGCGATTACTGCGGAAAAACGCTTGGAAAAATACGGTACCATACGCCACACAGGTATCTCAAAAGTGAAAAATGGTAAAGTCGGTCAACTCGATGTGACAGCCGATTGGGTTGAAAAAGACGGTACAGGCAATATCATTTTGAAAGAAAAAACGTCATATCGCTTCTCTGGCAAAGGCGACATCCGTTTCATTGACCGCATAACAACCTTAACGGCGGCGGTTGATGTCGTGAATTTAGACGATGTGAAAGACGGTATGTTTGCCCTCCGTGTCACCCGCGAATTGGAATTGCCATCTGACAAACCCGACGTCTTTACAGATGCGAACGGCATTGAAACGAAAGTACCTGTCGTCAACAACGAAGGAAAAGTCGGCAATTACCACAGCAGCGAAAACATCAATGGCGAAGCCGTTTGGTCAACACGCGGCAAATGGATGAACCTTTCGGGAAAAGTCGGCAGCGAAAATATAGCCGTTGCGATGATTGACCATCCTAAAAATATCAACTATCCAACTTATTGGCACGCAAGGGGTTATGGTCTTTTCGCCCTCAATCCATTGGGTGAAAAGGTCTTTACAAGTGGTAAAAAATCCTTGAATTTGAAACTCAAAAAAGGCGAATCGGTGACTTTTCGCTACGGTGTCATTGTGAAATCAGGTGTTTTGACAGATGCGGAGTTGAATGCTTTGGCGGAGAATTTTGGAAAATGACCCCCCTCAGTATTTTGAAGTTTAAAAAACGAAAAGGCATTAGTTTAAATACTGATGCCTTTTTGCTTAAAATACGAATTCATTGCTTTTTATTTTAAAATTATTGTTGAATTGTATTACTTTTGAAAAAAAGCA
This sequence comes from Saprospiraceae bacterium, assembly GCA_043744455.1. Lineage (GTDB taxonomy): Bacteria > Bacteroidota > Bacteroidia > Chitinophagales > Saprospiraceae > JAAFJT01. Next base: position 11,397 of record JAYTUQ010000166.1, read on the forward strand.
ATGTCGAATTCAGTCCTTTCATCAGACAACCAAGAAATCGTAACAGATGAAATCTTACATCCAGGCGATATTCTTGAATTAGAATTGGCTGCTCGTGGTATTAAAAAGAACTTCGCAGCGACTCAATTGGGTATTCATCCAAGTCATTTAAGCGATTTATTGAAGCAAAAAAGACATGTTAGTGCTATTTTAGCGATTAAACTTGAAACATTCTTAGGTATTAGTGCCGATTATTGGATGCGGGTTCAGTCAGGTTATGATCTCGCCATTGCACGTCAGCAGTTGTTAAAAATGGCGGCATAGCTTGGAAATGACCCCCTCAGTATTTACCTAAAATTTTAATTTTTTCAATTAAAATTTTCTATTTTTGCAAATTAGATATTGAAATTCTAATGTGCAAATCAATGATAATCAGATTATTAGGCTCAAAAATTTGCCTTGCGGCTGAAAAAATGCCTGTTATTGCTGTAACAGGTCCTCGACAAAGTGGTAAATCCACTTTGATTCAACAACTTTTCCCAAATCATTCGTACCAAAATTTGGAAGATATTGAACTTCGGAAATTCGCTTTATCCGACCCCAAAGGTTTTCTTTTCAACGCGGGCAAAAAAGTAATTATTGACGAAGTACAATATGCACCCGATTTACTTTCCTACATTCAAGTGATTACTGACCGTGAAAAAATAGCGGGTCAATTTGTCATTTCAGGCTCTCAAAACCTCTTACTCATGGGCAGTATTGCTCAAAGCTTGGCTGGACGAGTGGCTATTTTTAATCTATTGCCGTTCTCGTTGAGTGAAATTCAGCAAACTGATTTTGCCTTGCCTACTTATGAAGACTATATCCTCAAAGGCTTCTATCCCCGTATCTATGATCTTGATTTGAACCCAACAAATTGGTTGCAAGATTACCTTAAAACGTATGTTGAGCGTGATGTACGACAGATTTTGAATGTTGGCGATTTAGGTACTTTTCGCCAATTTCTTGAAATCTGTGCGGGTCGCATCGGACAATTGGTCAATTTTACAGAAATCGGCAACATGATTGGCGTTTCTTATCAAACTGTTAATAAATGGATTAGTGTATTAGAAACCAGTTTTATTGTTTATACGCTTCGCCCTTACCACCAAAATTTCAATAAACGCATTGTCAAAACACCAAAACTTTATTTTTATGATACGGGTCTGGCGTGTGCCTTGCTCAACCTACGCAACATTGAAGACCTTAATCGTCATTTTGCAAAAGGGGCTTTGTTTGAAAACTTTATTATCAATGAAATACTGAAAAACCAACTCAATCAAAATATAACACCCAAGAACTACTTTTGGAATGTTTCAGGCTCTTATGAAATAGACTTATTGTACGACCAAGGTGGACGACTTTTGCCCATAGAAATTAAATCAAGCCGAACCATTGGCAATCACTTTTTTGACGGTATAAAATATTTTCAGACCTTATCGGGTGCCTTGCCTACCGAAAGTTATTTGATTTATGGTGGCGACGAAGTGCAAAAACGCAGCATCGCACAAGTATTGAGTTGGAAAAACCTGCATGAAATACCTTTGTAATTCGATTTCGAAGGTCGTATTTAGGATTTTAAAATATCACTGACTTCCTAAATCCGCATTCCGACATCATTTACCCCCTTGATGCTTCCAGCTTCATCACGCGTTCGCGTGACAGTATTTTAGCACAAAAAACAATGCGTCCTCTCTGTTATATGTTCTAAAAACCCTATAACATCGGCTTCAACCCTTCCCACTTCACTTTCCAACTTTTTGGAAAGACTCCCTCGGTACACATCAACGCCACCGCCGACAAAACGCCACCATTGCCAGGTAAATACAAGCGCAAGCGGTCGTTTTGATAATTGTGTCCATTGGGTAGGTAAGTATTTGTTTGAATCGCCATTAACAGTGCATCAACGGCTTCTTTGGGCAAATGTAAACGGGTTGCGGTCATAGCCGTCATCGGAAAATCCCAGCCCCATGTGTGTTCCCAATGCCAAACTTTTAAAATTTTATCAAAAGTACGGTGCATCGTTGCCGTATCGAGCAAAGGTGTTTTGGGCAGCATGCCAAACGCGCCAAATACTGAGGGGTGGTCAATGAGGAATTTTTCATTTGTATAACTGTCTGTGGCGTTTTCAGTTGCGAGATAAACGCCATCGGCAAGGGGTAATTTAGAGAGTTTTGAAATCACATCGTTATATTTCTCATTGCTTTTTAAACCCAAACGTTTGCGCCATTTTTCAGCCGTTGACAAAGCCCAATACCAGTAAACGAGTTCATAAGTGGGATTAATAGTCACTTCGGGTTTATGCGATTCTTGTGCAGGAATTAAATTTGGACCTAATATATAACGCCCTGTTTTAGCATCAAAATAAGCGTAAGAAGCCATAAAATCAGCCGTTTTGAAGATTAAATCCTTGTATTTTTCCAGTGTTTCTTTATTTGGATGCGCTTGATAGGCTTGTTCTGCGAAATAAATAAAATGCGGTTGTTGCCAAATCAAAAAAGCCCCAACGGACGAAGGACTTTCTTTTCCATCAGGGTCAGTCATTTTTTGCCAACGAATGCCCTCATAGCCTTGTCGTTGAGCGATGATTTTAGCTTCATTTTCTACTTTTTTATACCAATTTAAACTCTTTTCCATCAATTCCACGCGCCCCCATTGTGCAAAATGAACGGCATGCCACCAGTGCATTTCGAGGTGTGGTTTGCCATACCATGAGTTATAAGTCAAGCCCGTTTCTTGCGGCGGCATGGTGCCTGTGCATTGAATTTTAGTGAGATATTGAGACAAAATGACACGTCTTTCTATTTCAAAAGCGCGCGGGTCTTTGGTTTCTGAAAAGTCAACAGCACCACCACTTTGCCAAAAGGATTCCCATTCTTCAAGATTATTTTTTTTGTTTCTTTCAAAATTATATCCTCCCATACTATACTCGTAATGCCGATTATGTGAAGATGCAAAATATGCATTTAATTCAAATACATCACTTGATACTGAGGGGGTAATTTGGAAATAATGCGCCTGTTTTTTAATAACAGTTGCTCTATTTTTATCCCATTTTAATGCAACAAAATAATATGTTGAGTCAATTTGACGACTAATTGAAGTAATATTTTCAGCTGTTGAAAGATAAGTTATTTCTTTGGGGAGTTTAGAAACATGTTTATCGTCATTCTTATAATTATTTCCCTCATCCAAAAACGCATCTGTTGGATAAGGAAATCTTAAATAAATTTTAATTTGACCCTTCTTAAATAGTTTTGATTTTACTTTTACAGAAATAACGTCTTGCTCTTGATCACAAAAAGTCCATACATCAACGGTTTCGCCTTCAATCGTAAAATGCGATTTCAACTCGCCTGTCCACATATCAAGCGTTTGATGAATGTCTTTAATATCTTCCAATATAACTTTCGACCCATCTTTTTTAGTCAATTCAAAACCCAAATTGCCCAACTGCAAACGATGTGGGTTTTGTCGTAAATAATTGGTAGCCAATTTATTGCGTTCCGTCATACCCGATTGAACACCATAAGGTACTGTGCGCCCATGTGCATCGTACTCCTTTAAACTTTCCTCAATTTTATACCCCTCAGTATTTGGAAAAGAATGCCAACCCCACTCCGATTGTGTCCCTAACGGAATCCCTTTTGCATATTCATCGGGAAACGTTTGCAAACCCGTCACGTCTGCCGTCATAGCAAATGCACCATTGCCAACAGACAACGAAGCCAATGTGTCGGCTTTGGTCAAGACAACAGTGTGTCGCTGCACAACGGCTTGACGGTCTATTTTTTTGTTTTGACTGAAAATAATATTTGTACATGCAATAAAGAGAAGAATAGAAAGAAATCTTTTCACAATTATTTTTTTTAATATTTAACGAAAAACCAATAATGAACAGATGTTCACTCATTTTTGCATCCGTTTTGAGCGTAAAGTCAAAAGTAAGAAAATTACGCTTTTTAATACTCGACAAATTTTAAAAATGACGGAAAGGTTTCCGCATTCTAAAACAATATATTTTCAGAATATGAAATCGTCTAAACAACAAAAAGAACGCATTTTTACCCCATATCAAGCCTTTATGATTGCCGTTTTGTCTTTTATACAATTCACGATTGTACTTGATTTTATGGTTTTATCGCCTTTGGGTGCGATTTTGATGCCTGCATTGAGTATTTCAACGACTCAATTCGGCGCAGTCGTCTCGGCGTATGCGTTTAGTGCAGGTATTTCAGGTTTATTGGCGGCAGGTTTTGCCGATAAATATGACCGCAAAAGATTGCTCATGTTCTTTTATGTCGGTTTTCTTTTTGGTACAACACTATGTGCCATGGCAACGGATTATCATTTTTTACTCATAGCCCGCATCATAACAGGCATTTTTGGCGGCGTGATTGGGTCAGTCAGTTTTGCCATTATTTCCGATATTTTCAAGGCAGAAATACGGGGTCGTGTTATGGGTTTTGTCCAAATGTCGGTATCTGCCAGTCAAATTTTAGGCTTGCCGATAGGTCTTTGGCTCGCGACACATTATGATTGGCACGCCTCTTTTTGGATGATTGTCATGGTTGGCATCATAGCAGGCATTGTGATTTTAGTAAAAATGAAACCCATAACAGAACATTTGTCCTTACAAATCAACTTCAATGCCATCCAACATTTGAAAAATACAGTATCAAATACCTTTTATCTACGCGCCTACATCGCTACGATATTATTGGCGACAGGTGGTTTTATGCTCATGCCTTTTGGTAGTGCATTCAGCACCAATAATTTGGGTTTGACTTTAAAACAACTGCCTATTTTGTACGGCATCACAGGGCTTTTTTCTATTATTTTAGGTCCTTTTTTGGGCAAGTTAAGCGACAAAATAGGCAAATTTAACCTTTTCGCTATCGGTTCAGTATTGAGTATGGTCATCATCGGCATCTATACACACATGGGCATATCGCCGCTTTGGTTGGTGACCGTGATGAGTGTTTTGATGTTTACAGGCATTTCGTCGCGCATGATTGCGTCATCGGCTTTGTTGATGTCAGTGGCTTCGGCAAAAGACAGGGGCGCATTTATGAGCGTAAATAGTTCGATACAACAGATTTCAGGCGGCGTGGCTTCATTCGTGGCGGGTCTGATTGTTGTCCAAAAATCAAATGGTATGTTGGAAAGGTATGATATTTTAGGATTTGTAGTCATTGGCTCAATGATAGTTGCCATTGGCTTGATTTATTGGTTGGATATGTTGATAAAAGGGCGATATACTGAGGGGGTGCTTAGTTGAAATAAAAAACCCTGTAAAACGTATGATAAGCCTTACAGGGTTAGTTTTTATCTATCACCTTTTCTCAATCTTTGCGATTATACCCCAAAAACCAACCGATGGCAGCGCCTGTCAAAGCACCAAGAACAGTGTTGGCAAGTACATCAATGACAACACCCGTAAAAGAAGTGAACCAATTTGCCATTGAAAAGAGACCAATATCAAAGGAAAGTGCTGCCAATCCCGTGATGATAGCCCCTGCAATCGCACCCGTTTGCAAAGTGCGAATACTCGCCCAACGTTCAAAAATAAAAGACAGTAAAAAAGAATAGACGACACCTGAGGCAAAAATGCCCAATAAATTAGGTTCTGTTTTTGAAACACCGGCTACCATGTTCGATTCCATTGTCTTCATTAACAACATACCATAGATGATCCATCCACCTAAAAAGTTGGCAATGCTGCCAACGAAAGTGCCGACCGCTAACTTAGTTTGATTCATTTTATTTCAAATTAGAATGTGAAAGAGAAATTGTTTAATAAAGTTGGTATCGGGTGAAGGTGTTTGGAAAGGCTGATTGTTGAATGGAAACAAATTTACAATACTTTTTGAATTTAATACTTTTTGAAGTAATTATTTTTTGTAAAAAATTATCTAAAATCTACTTTTTTCACTAAAAAAGATTCGTTATCCTAATTTTTAAAACAAATTATTATAATAGTAAAACATTGCCGCGCTCAACTTTTACAAAGATATTTTCGATGGAGAAATCGTCGGTTTGATGCGCTTTGGTGACAGCCCGATGGAAATTCCTGAAGATGCCAAAAACCGCATTATGCACGCCACGTTTAACTTCGGCAGCAGCTCTTTTATGGCTTCTGACAGTATGCCAGGGCAAGATGTGCCCAATTGTAGCAATATCACAATGTCGCTTGGAACAGAGGATATCGAAGCAACTAACACCACTTTTTCGGCTCTTGCAACAGGTGGACGCATCAATATGCCTTTGGAAGATACCTTTTGGGGTGCTCGTTTTGGTATGTTGACCGATAAATTTGGTATTAATTGGATGATAAATTGCGAATTACCGAAGACTGAATAGAATGGTTTTAAGACAAAAGATTTTAAGGTAAAGGCTAATAACCGCTTCTTTTATCTTGAAATCTTTTGCCCTTACTCTATTTTCAAGTATTTTTGTAAAAAAAACGACTCAATATGGAAGCCACACAAGAAGCGACAGTTGATAAAAGTAGAAATGTAAAACGCCGTAAACCCCTTTTACCGCATAAATTAGCCGACCGCTTGGAATTGCCTGGTGAGTTGCGCATCCCTGCCTCTTTTGAAGATTGGATTGAATTGTCTGTTGACTGCGAATATCGTGTAGAATATCGCAACGGTCATGTTATTTCTATTTTTGATACCGATAACAAAACAAATGAAACTATGGGACAAGCTACTTTAACGCACGAGCAAATCGTTGCAAATCTAATCGTTGCACTTGGTCGTCTCTTTGAAGATGACAATAATTTAATCATACTGGGAAGTAATATGCCAACTTTTGTTGCCGAAGGAAAAGCGGTCGTCAATCCGGATATTTCTATTGTCAAAGGTACGCCCAATGTCATACCTTATAAATTTCGCAAAAAAACACAAAATGCTTTGACTAACCCTTGCATCGTCGTTGAAGTGTTGTCGCAAGGCACGCGCAACTATGATTTGATTGAAAAAAAGAACGATTATTTTACCATTCCGTCCATCGAACAAGTCATTTTTGTAGAACAATATTGGGCGCAAGTGTTAAGTTATACCCGTCAAAATGACCAAAAATGGTTGTATGCTGATTGTATTGAACTGACCGATACACTTTCTGTTTTAGACCAAAATATGCAATTATCTGATATTTATAAAAAGATTACGTTCAAGTAGAATGAGACCAATAAGACCCCCTTCCCGCTATCATCGGGATTTCGTTCCTTAACAGTATAAAGGCATTTAGGATAGGGAAATTTTTAAAATTTCCCTATCCTTTGTTTACTATCAAAGCGACCGTGAAATCCCCAATTCCAACCCCCTTAGTTCCGCCAATCCACGCAAACGCCCAATCGCAGAATAACCTGGATAAGTGGTTTTTTTCAAATCATCGAGCATTTGATGACCATGGTCGGGTCGCATCGGTATTGAGACATTTCTACGGCGCATCACCTTAATCAATTCTTTTACAACGGCATACATATCAGTATCACCGTCTAAGTGATCGGCTTCGTAGAAATTGCCGTTGGCATCGCGCTTGGTATTGCGGAGGTGTAAAAAATGAATTTGGTCGCCAAAACGCTGAATCATCTTGACCAAATCATTGTCAGGACGCACGCCATACGAACCTGTACAAAAACACAAACCATTGGCAGGACTTGGCGCAGCCGCCAACAAATCAGCCGCATCTTCTTCTGTACTAACAATGCGTGGCAAACCCAAAATGGGATATGGCGGGTCATCGGGATGAATCGCCATTTTTAAGCCCAAAGATTCCGCAACAGGCACAATTTCCCTTAGAAAATGGAACAAATGCGCCTTCAAACGTGCCGCATCAATGTGTTCATACGTTTTTAAAGCGGCTAAAATTTGGGCTTCCGTAAAGCGTTCTTCGCTGCCGGGCAAACCTAAGAGGGCGTTATTGAAAAGCGTTTGTTTTTCCTCATCGGTCATTGTCGCAAGGCGTTCTTTGGCGGCTGAAATCTCCCCCTCAGTATAATCGGCAGCGGCATTAGGTCTTTTCAATAAAAATATATCAAAAGCCACAAATGCCGTTTTTTCAAAAAACAAAGCCTTGCTGCCATCGGGCATCGTATGATAAATCTCTGTCCGCATCCAATCCAAAATGGGCATAAAATTGTAAGTCACGACTTTTATGCCACATTCTGCTACGTTTTTGAGGCTAATCTTATAGTTTTCGATGTATTTTTCAAATCCATCCTTTTGTTTTTTGATGTCTTCATGAACCGGCAAACTTTCAATAACAGTCCATGTCATACCTGCTGCCGCTACTTCTGCAACTCGTTTATTGATTTCAGCAACCGACCAAATATCCCCAACGGGAACATGGTGTAAAGCGGTGACAACGCCTGTACAACCCGATTGACGGATATCTGAAAGGCTAACAGGGTCGTTGGGTCCATACCAACGCATCGTGTGTTCCATGTTATTCATGATTCTTGATGTTTAAGATTTATCTAAAATGTTAAAAAAGTGGCACAAAATCCACAAATTTTTATTCATTTTTAAGGAAAAAACCGAAAACGTTTTCGATTTTTATGGTCTGTATTCTTAGTTTATACTGAGGGGGTGACTACCTTTGTTTTTTTAACAAAAATATCAAAGCTATGACAGAACCAATAAAAGTCATTATCACTGGCGCAACAGGCATGGTCGGCGAAGGCGTGCTTCACGAATGTTTGCACCACCCTGCCGTATCATCCATTTCAGTTATTAACCGCAAACCCTCTGGTGTGCACCATTCAAAAGTTAAGGAAATTATCCATTCCGACTTTTATGATTTATCGCCCATTGAAAGCCAATTAGAAGGTTATAATGCTTGTTTTTTCTGTTTAGGAACGACTTCTATTGGTAAAAATGAAGCAGAATTTACAAAAGTTACCTACGATTTAACCATGCACGTTGCCCAAACTTTGTGCAAGCTCAATCCAAATATGATTTTTTCTTATATCTCTGGTACAGGAACAGACAGCACCGAAAAAGGCAGCACAATGTGGGCGCGCGTGAAAGGAAAAACCGAAAACGACTTGATGAAACTGCCGTTTAAGCGCGTTTATAACTTCCGTCCTGGCTATATCCAGCCGACTCCGGGCTTGAAAAATACGCTACCATATTACAAATACGTCTCATGGCTTTATCCTATTTTGCGCCCTATATTTCCAAACCACATGTCAACATTGTCTGAAATGGGTTTAGCGATGATACACAGTGTGAATAGAGGTTATGGGAAACAGATTTTGGAAGTAAAAGATATTATCGCTTTGGCGAAATAACAATGAATAAACGATTAAACTAAAGACGGCGAAGTTTTAAACTTCGCCGTCTTTTCAAGTAATTTATATGAAAATTGCCTTATTAAGCTGCCAAAGGTGGCCCGATGTATTAGAAAAAGAACGCGCTTTTGCCACTGAATTTCCAAAGCCTTTTGACGTTGATGTGGTCGTTTGGGATGACCCATCAGTAAATTGGGTGGATTATAACTATTTGATTTTCAGAACGATATGGGATTATTTTGAATACCCAAAAGAATTTGCCGCTTGGCTTGATGGCTTGAAAAAACAAAATATTCAGACATTGAACCCCCTACCTATAATTGAACGAAATCAACATAAATTTTACCTTCAAGACCTTCGAAATCAAGGGATTGACATCATTCCAACCGTTTTTATTCCTAAAAATACACGACTAGATTTGTCCTTTATGAAAGAAAATAATTGGACACAAGCCGTTATAAAACCTGCTGTTTCTGGCGGTGCGTACTTGACGCAACTTTTTTCGCAAAGCGATATGAGCGATATTGTATCGGAGTATGCCTCTTTTGCTCTTGAAAATGACCTTTTGGTACAGCCTTTTATGCCCGAAATTCAAGACACTGGGGAGTTATCCCTCTTGTTTTTTCAAGGAAAATTTTCACATGCTATTGTAAAAAAGCCTAAAAATGGTGATTTCAGAGTGCAATCGCAATTTGGTGGGCAATATCAAGCCTTTGAACCTGATGCGGCTTTGTTAGCGACCGCGCAAAATATCATTGATACTTTTGGCGGCGAGTTGCTTTATGCGCGTGTGGATGGCATTGTGAAAGATGGTCAATTTTTGCTTATGGAATTGGAGTTGATAGAGCCTGATTTGTATTTTGACTACCATCCAGATGCAAAGAACAACTATTTAGCGGCTCTGCAAGCGATGGTTTTACGTGAAAACCTTATCAATATCTAAGGAGAAACCACTCGCAGTATCCTCTAAAATACCTTCGCTTAAAGTTTTGGTTTTTTCGTCGGGTTTGAAAAGCATGATAGATTGGACAGAGGGCAAAATAACCCAGACCGATGGCATACCCGCAGGGAAATAAATATTGTTAATTTTTTCTACAATATCATCAAAAGCTTGTCTTGGCGAGAGTATTTCAATCGCCAAAAGTGGTGGATTCTTTGTTTTAATGACATCAACTGACCAATTACGTAATGTTTTGTCATAAATGCAAAGGTCTGGAACAGCTCCACCTGTTGTCAATTCAAGTGAAAGTTCTGGATAAATATCAAATCGTTTCCGTTGTTGGATTAGTTGTTACAAGTTGCATGATGTTTACTATTTTTATCAAAAATAAGTGTTTTTCTCCATTTTTGAAAAAGAAATTCAATATTTGAACCCGACTTGATACAAGTTTTAAACTAATAATAAGAAAAATGCATTACAATAAAATCATCTTTTTCCTGATTTTTACTTGTTTTTTTACAAAAATTCAAGCAGAAGACGGCTACGAACTCTGGCTGCGCTATGCACCCGTAACCAACGCCAAACGAGCTCTTGAATATAAAACACAAATCAAAGCACTTGCAATTTATGGCAACTCAGCGACGATGCAAGCGGCAACCGAAGAACTCAATCGTGGTTTGTCGGGTCTTTTGAAAAAAAACATACCCCTCAGTAAAACGGGCAATGTCATCATTGGCGCAGCTCAAAATATAGCATTAAATGAGGCTGTCGTTTCTAAAAAAACGTTACAAAGTGTTGGTAATGAAGGATATATGATTGTGTCAAAACAAGGAAATATCTACATTACAGCCAATACAGACATTGGCGTTTTGTACGGCGTTTTTCATTTTTTAAGGTTGATGCAAACGGAACAAAGCCTTAACAATCTTAATATTGTCGAAAAACCAAAAGTGCAACACCGCGTTTTGAATCATTGGGACAACCTCAATCGGCACGTTGAACGAGGCTATGCAGGGCAATCTATTTGGGATTGGCATCGGTTGCCTGACTACGTTGACCCACGTTATAAAGACTATGCCCGCGCCAATGCATCGATTGGCATCAACGGCGTATCGCCTATTAATGTCAATGCGAATGCCCAAACATTGACCCCTCAGTATCTCGAAAAAGTGAAGGCTTTGGCAGATGTTTTCAGACCTTATGGCATCAAAATGTACCTAACAGCTCGTTTTAGTGCACCGATTGAGATTGGAAAATTGAAAACGGCTGACCCACTTGACCCCTCAGTACAAAAGTGGTGGAAAGATAAAGTGGATGAAATCTACACCTATATCCCCGATTTTGGCGGTTTTTTGGTCAAAGCAAATTCAGAGGGGCAGCCGGGACCGCAAAATTATGGACGCACCCATGCTGATGGGGCAAATTTATTGGCTGATGCGGTTGCACCTCATGGCGGCATTGTGATGTGGCGTGCCTTTGTGTATAGTGCCGACATAAATGAAGATCGGCATAAACACGCCAACAATGAATTTGTGCCTTTGGACGGTCAGTTTAGAAAAAACGTTATTATTCAAGTAAAAAATGGGGCAATAGATTTTCAGCCGCGTGAGCCGTTTCATCCGCTTTTTGGCGCAATGCCCAAAACGCCGATTATGCCTGAGTTTCAGATTACACATGAGTATTTAGGACAAGCCACGCATTTGGTTTATGATGGAACACTGTTCAAAGAGTGCTTAGAATCAGACACTTACGTCAAGGGCAAAGGCTCAACAGTCGCTAAAATTATGGACGGTAGCCTTGACGGGCATACGCTCACAGGTGTGGCAGGTGTGGCGAATATAGGTTCAGATAGAAATTGGTGTGGACACCCTTTTTTGCAGTCCAATTGGTATGTTTTTGGTCGTTTGGCTTGGAATTATGAGCTAAAAGCCGACAATATTGCTTCTGAATGGTTGAAAATGACTTTCTCAACACCCCCTTCCCGAAACAATCGGGATTTCGTTCCTCAACAGTATGAAGCCGTTTTGAACAAAATCATGATGGCATCTAGGGAAAATATGGTCAATTACATGACACCTTTGGGTTTGCACCACATTATGACGTATGGCAGTCATTATGGACCTGCGCCGTGGGTTGATTTCGCCAGTCGCCCCGATTGGAATTGTACTTACTACCACAAAGCCGATTCTATAGGCGTTGGCTTCGATAGAACTGCAACGGGCAGCAATGCTTTATCGCAATATGCCCCCTCAGTAAACGCCCTATTTTCAGACCTAAAAACGTGTCCTGATGAATATTTGCTATGGTTTCACCATGTCCGTTGGGATTATAAAATGAAGACAGGCAAAACATTGTGGGAAGAAATATGCCATAGATATTACAGCGGTGTCGAAACCGTTCGTGCAACACAAAAGACATGGGAAACCATGCGCCCATACATTGATAATCAACGTTTTGAACAAGTAAAAATGCTTTTAGTTGTTCAAGAACATGAAGCGGTTTGGTGGCGCAATGCGTGTGTTTTGTATTTTCAGACGTTTTCAAAAATGCCTATTCCTACGGGTTTAGAACAGCCTGATAAGACTTTGGCGTATTATAAAGATTTGAAATTTCCGTATGCGCCAGGGAATTGAGAAAATATAGTTAGGGCGACCGTAAAGGTCGCCCCTACGAAATCGTTCTTAATTCGTTCTGCCAGAATAACTTACGAATGAGATATGTTTGCTATCTGGAGACCATGACGGCGTATTAATCGTCCCTTGCCCACCATAAAGATGAGCGATTGTCCTCGGAAATCCTCCATTGACGGGCATTAATTTAAGGCTCACCGTTTTGCAAGCGGGATGTGTCGTCGGATCTATATCATCGAGAAAAGAAATGTAGGCAATCCATTTACCGTCAGGCGAAATATGTGGAAACCAATTGTTATATTGGTCAAATGTCAATTGTTCCTTGCCAGTACCATCTGTTTTCATGCGCCAAAGTTGCATTGTACCCGACATACTGCCATTAAAATATATCCATTTGCCATCAGGTGAGCCTTCTGGCCCATCCACATGTCCAAAGGTGTTGTTGGTTAATTGCGTTTCAGCACCATTGTCAATATTGGCTTTGAAAACATGGTAGAGTGAATTGCGATTCGTATCCCGACGTGCTACATAATACACTTCTTTACTATTTGCTGCCCAACCATGCAGATATGAGGGCGTTTTTTCTGTCACCAGCTTAGGTTCGCCACCCGTTAAGGGTAAGACATAAACGGTAGAACCGCCACCAAACATCCCCGAACGGCTGCTGCTGATACCAAGCATTTTGCCATCAAAAGAGATAACGTGGTCATTATTATTGCGCTCAATGGTGCCTGTATTGAGTTTTGTTGGCACTTCACTACCATCAACAGGTATTGTCCAAATCGAACCCTGGCTGTTGAAGAGTAATTTTTTGCCATCAGGCATCCAATTAGGTGCTTCAAAGCGCGTTGAACTTTCATAAATTACTTTGCGATTGCCTGTAAACACATTTAAGGTTTCCAATCGGCTGCCTATTGAATCGTTAAAATTGTATTTAGCAGGCATGGGTTTATCAATCCGCACATTCCAAACGCGCACTTCTTCAATTGCATCAGGATTATGCGAACCAATGAATAAACCAACATACGGATTGTCCCCAATATTTTCCATCTCAACAGAGCCATAAGACTGCAAAGGCTCTCCAGGGTTGGCAACGCGCATTGTAAAAGACTTTCCCTTCCGTTCAATCTGAATGGTTTGCGCTCTTTTTTTAGGAAAAAACAACTCATCCTGCGGGTCTCTCATATGTGCGCCACGCATAACCCGCCATTGCGCAACCGTCAAACCGTCACTATGCCGAGTTGCAGTAAAATGAGTGGCATCTTCTTGCAGATTTTCACGAACCATCCAACCATATTTGCGGTGAGGGTCTGCACCATCAGGGATTGTAAATTCAAAATCAGCCGTAACTATAAAATCACCTTTGATTCGTTTGGTGAGGTAATGAAATTCATCACGGTTGAACCAAATATTATAGCCTGACCCCCTCAGTATATATTCCTGTTTAGCGGCATCATAAACGGAACTACCCGACAATTTGGGTTTACCGACATCAACGGCTGTGTCAAAAACACCAATTTTAGGAGATTGAGCAAAAGATGTGTTTGCCAAAGAAAAGAGGAACATCGTTAAGAGTAAAAATTTAAGATTCATCTTGTTATTATTAATCAATTTTTAGATAAAAATAGTTGTTTAATTTCACAATTTTATTGTTAATTTTCGCCATAAATCGAACAATAATAGTCATTTTTGTTTAAAAATTAACCTATTTTAGCTTAACAACCGATTGACAAAAAAATTATTTTTTTCAGTAATCTTTCGTCAATTAATAAATCATAAATCAAACAAAATGAAAAATTTCTGCTCATTTCTTTTCTGTTTCTGCTTAGTTAGTTACCAAATAACGGCTCAAACCGATTTCCAAAATTGGGAAAAAGGTACTTCACCAAAAGAGGTTGGCAATATCGTTGCAACCCATTTTCTGACTGTTCCACACGGACACGGCGGTGTGGACGGACATACTTCTACCTCCATCACTTATCCAGAAGTCTCTGTTTGGTATGGCGGTCTCACGTTTGCACAATTAACTAAAAATTCAAGTCTACGCGATGGTTTATTGGCACGTTATGACAAGCTGATTAAAGAAGAAACGTCTATGATTCCAACGCCAAACCATGTGGATTATACCGTTTTTGGGACAATTCCGCTTGAAATTGCCTTACAAATGCCTACTCGGAAACAGGAGAAGGCGTTGGGCGTGTTTATGGCAGATGCCCAATGGTCGCCGCCGTTTGGTACAAACGCCAATCCGCAATCTCAAAAATATTATGAACAAGGCTTGTCGTGGCAGACGCGGGTTTGGATTGACGATATGTACATGATTACGATGGTGCAGTCGCAAGCGTACCGCGTGACGAAAAACATAAAATACCTCAATCAAGCTGCGAAGGAAATGGTTTTTTATTTGAAAGAAATCCAACGTCCGAATGGTTTATTCTATCATGCGCCCGATGTACCGTTTTT